>JAYUGN010000025.1:0-19271 GCA_043767605.1 Gammaproteobacteria bacterium | reverse complement strand
CGCGGGTGCCGTCGGCGAGGATTTCTTCCGCATTGGCGGCGGGCGGGCGGCAATCGATGCGGGCGGAAATCACCGTGAGCGTGCCGGGCCGCAGCCGGCCCGGCGCCGCGCGCTTGGCTTTCTCGCGCGCCATGTAGGCCATCGAACCGTGGCGACCGGCCTCGAGCCAGCGCTGCAGGTGGGCCAGGTCCTCGTCGAGATCCAGCGTCGCGATGCCGACATCGGCAAAGCCTTCCTCAGCGCCCCAGGCGCGCAGGCGTTGCGCGAGGGTTTCAGGGTTGGGGGGCTCTGGGGCGGCCACTTATAATGTGTCGATGAAGGGGCATTCGGGAATGACAGCGCGATTTTACGCCTCGGCCGCCGTGCGCGAGCTCGAGCAGCGCGCGATGGCCGGTGGCATCGGCGGCTACGTGCTGATGCAGCGTGCTGCGGCGGCGGCCTGGCGCGAACTCCTGTGGCGCTGGCCGCGTGCGCAGCGCATCGCGGTGGTCTGCGGCCCCGGCAACAACGGCGGCGACGGCTATGGGCTCGCGCGCCTCGCGCGCCAGGCCGGCCTCGAGGTGTCTGTGTTCCAGGCCGGCAAGCCCGGCGAGCGCGAGGAAGCGCAGGCAGCGCGGCGTGACTGGCGTGGCACCGTGGCCGAATACAAGGCGCAGGCGCTCAGTGGTTTCGACGTGATCGTGGATGCCATTTTCGGCATCGGCCTTGCGCGCGCGCCCTCGGGCGCGGCGCAGGCCGCAATTGCCGCGGTCAATGCTGCGCGCGCCGCCGGTGCAGGCGTGCTGTCACTCGACGTGCCCAGCGGCCTGGATGCCGATCGCGGGGCGGCGCCGGGCGAGGCGGTATGCGCGGACCTCACCGTCAGCTTCATCGGGGCGAAGCCCGGCCTGCACACCGGCGTCGGGCCCGATTACGCCGGTCGCGTCGTGCATGACGACCTGCAGCTGCCGGCCGCCGTGTTCGAAGGGGTCAGCCCGGTCGCGGATTCGCTCGACGCCGCCACGATCAAGGCGGCGCTGCCGCGGCGCAAGCGCAGCGCGCACAAGGGTAATTGCGGCCACGTGCTGCTGATCGGTGGCGATGAGGGCATGGGCGGTGCGCTGCTGCTCGCGGCACGCGCCGCGCAACGCGCGGGCGCCGGACTCGTGAGCCTCGTCACGCGCGCGTCCTATGCCGCCGCGATGACTGCCGCGCAGCCCGAGCTCATGTGCCACGGCGTCGAGACGCCGCGCGAACTGCGCGGACTGCTGGAGCGCGCCAGCGTCATTGCGCTGGGGCCGGGGCTGGGCCGGGGCAAGTGGGGCGGGGAAATCTTTGCGCACGCGCTCAGCACGAAGCAGCCGATGGTCGTGGACGCCGACGGGCTCAACTGGCTGGCCGAAAATTCGGCGCAGCGCGAGCACTGGGTACTGACCCCGCACCCGGGCGAGGCCGCGCGCCTGCTGGGACGCAGCACGCAGGAGATCCAGGGCGATCGCTTCGGCGCGGCTGCGGAATTGCGCAAGCGTTACGGCGGCGTTGCCGTGCTCAAGGGCGCGGGCACGCTGGTGCAGGGCGCCCGCACCGGGCTGTGCGCGCTGGGCAATCCGGGCATGGCGGTGGGCGGCATGGGCGATGTGCTGTGCGGCCTGATCGCCGGACTGATGGCCCAGGGCTTGTCGCCGGAGGACGCCGCACGTGCCGGCGTCGCCGCGCATGCGCTTGCGGGCGATGACTGCGCCCGCAATGGCGAGCGGGGCCTCACGCCCGGCGACCTGGTCGAAGGCCTGCGCGCGCAGCTGAACCCATGAAGGACTTCGTATTGCCCGGCGCCGACGACACCGCGGCGCTCGGCGCGAAGATCGCTTGCGCCTTGCGCGAGCGCGCCGGACTGGTGGTTTACCTCGAAGGCCCGCTCGGCGCCGGCAAGACCACGCTGGCGCGCGGGCTGCTGCGCGCGCTCGGGGTCACCGGCACGATCCGCAGCCCGACTTACACCTTGCTCGAGCCTTATGAGCTCGGTGCGAGCCGCAGCCTGATCCACCTGGACCTGTATCGACTGAAGGGCCCCGGGGAACTGGAACCCCTGGGCCTGCGCGATTACGACCCTTCGGCCTGCTGGTGGCTGATCGAATGGCCGGAGCGGGGCACGCCAAAGTTGCCACCGGCGGACCTGCGGGTGGTGCTGGCGGCCGAGGGCGCCGGCAGACGGGCTCGGCTGTCGGGGCCGGCCGCGATCCAGATCGAACCTTAACAATGCCTTGTTCTCTTCTGTTTTCATTGACAAAATTATTGCAAAGCCACGGTTGTGGGAGTATCGTCACCCTCATGTGGGCTACGGGTAGTCAGGAGAGTCAACGGGTGCGTCGTTTTCTGGGCCTCTTGATGATCGGTTTCTGCGTTCCGGCCGGCGCTGCCGAGCTGCGAGACGTGCGCGTGTGGGCGAGCCCCGAAGGCACCCGCATCGTGTTCGACCTCAACGGCGTCACCCAGCACAGCCTGTTCACGCTCGACGGACCGAACCGCGTCGTCATCGACCTCGACGCCACCCAGAGGTCCCAGTCCCTCGTTTCGAAAGTGGAAGGCAAGGGCCTGGTGCAGCGCGTGCGCACCGCGCCACGCGACGGCGGGGCGCTGCGCGTCGTGCTCGACGTGAGCCAGGCGGTCAAGACCAAGAGTTTCTCGCTGGAGCCCAACGAAAACTACGGCTTCCGCGTGGTGGTGGACCTGTCCGGCGACGCGCCGGTCAGGGACTCCCCGGTGCCCGCCGCACCGCCAGTGATCGCAAGCACGCCGCCCGCCGTGGCGAGCAACGCACCGCCCGTGAACGACGCGCCGGCCGGCAAGCCTCTTGCGCTGCCGTCGCCCGCGATTTCAACGAAGCAGGCGCCGTCGAATTCGCCGAAGCGGGCAGCCTCCAGTGCCCCGAAGCCCGAGAAACCGTCGGCGCCCGTCGCTTCGGCTCCGCAGGCCGTGCCGCCGAGGCTGGCCGAGAAGCCCATCGTGATCGCGATCGACGCCGGCCACGGCGGCGAGGATCCGGGCACCCGCGGCCGCCGCGGCGTGCTCGAGAAGGATGTCGCCCTCTCGCTCGCGCGCAAGCTGGCGGCGGCCGTGAACCAGGAGCCGGGCCTGCACGCCGTGCTGATCCGCGATGGTGACTACTACATCGGCTTGCGCGAGCGCACGGCGCGCGCGCAGAAGGCCCACGCCGACCTGTTCATCTCGATCCACGCCAACTCGTTCAAGGATCCCTCCGTGCGCGGCACCGCGGTCTACGTGCTGTCGCCCAAGGGCGCCAACTCCGAGCACGCGCTGATGGTGGAGAGCCGCGAAAACATGGCCGACCTGATTGGCGGCGTGAACGCCGGTGGCATGGACGACACGACCACCGCGGTCATCGCCGACATCTTCCAGACCTCCGCGATGGAGGCCAGCCACGACGCCGGCGGCCGCCTGCTGGACGCGATGGGCCACGTCAACGTGCTGCAGAAGTCGCGCGTGCAGCAGGCCTCGTTCGTGGTGCTGAAGTCGGCGACCTTCCCCTCGGTGCTGGTCGAAACCGCGTTCCTGACCAACGACCGCGAGGAGCGGCTGCTGTCTGACCCGAATTACCAGGACTCGCTGGCGCGCTCGATGCTCGACGGCATCAAGGGCTATTTCCGCAGCTACCGCCCGCTGCAGCAGGTCGCGGGCGGCAACGCCGGCGGCAATGCCGGCCCGGGCCTCACGCCGGTGGCGATGCAGTCGCCGCGCTGACGTAGAATCGCGCCGCATGTCGCGGCGCATCCAGATCCTCCCCGAACAACTCGTCAACCAGATCGCCGCCGGCGAAGTGGTCGAGCGGCCGGCGGCTGCGGTCAAGGAACTGCTGGAAAACAGCCTCGATGCCGGCGCGCGCCGCATCGACCTCGAGCTGGAGCAGGGGGGGCTGTCGCTGATCCGGGTGCGCGACGACGGCCAGGGCATTCCCAGGGACGAGCTCGCGCTGGCCCTGCAGCGCCACGCCACCAGCAAGATCGGCAGCCTCGAGGACCTCGAACGCGTGTCCTCGCTCGGTTTCCGCGGCGAGGCGCTGCCGAGCCTGCTGTCGGTCTCACGCCTGTCGCTGTCTTCGCGCACCGCCGGCGAGGATCACGGCTGGAAAGTGGGCGGCGATGGCGCGCTGGACGGCAAGCCGCCCGAGCCGGTGCCGCACCCGCCGGGCACGACGATCGAGGCGCGCGACCTGTTCTTCAACACGCCGGCGCGGCGCAAGTTCCTGCGCGCCGAGAGCACCGAGTTCCGTTACATCGACCAGGCCGTGCGGCGCCTCGCCCTGGCGCGCTACGACGTGGGCTTCGTGCTGCGGCACAACGGCCGGCGCGGCCTCGAGCTGCCGGCCGCCGATTCGGACGTGGCACGCGAGCAGCGCCTCGCCGCCGTCACCGACGAAGCCTTCCTCGCCAATGCGGTGACGCTGGATGAGACGCGCAATGGCCTGCGCCTGTGGGGCTGGATCGCGCTGCCGAGTTTCTCGCGCGGCGCCGCCGACCTGCAGTACCTGTACGTCAACGGCCGCGCCGTGAAGGACAAGTTGCTGGGCCATGCGCTGCGCCGAGCCTACGCCGACGCGCTGCACGGCTCGCGCTACCCGGCCTACGTGCTCTATCTGGAGCTTGATCCTTCGCGCGTGGATGCCAACGTGCACCCGGCCAAGACCGAGGTGCGCTTCCGCGATTCAGCCCGCGTGCACGATTTCCTGTTCGGTGCCGTGCACCAGGCGCTGCGCAACGTGCGGCCGGATCCCGGGCACCACCATCGCGTCGAGTTCGCGCCCGGACCGGATCAAGGTCCGCTGACGGGATTCCCGCCCGCGGCGTATTCATCGCAGCCCCAGGGGGCGCTGGGCTACGGCGCACCTGCCAGTGCCGGCAATCCGCGCATCGCCGAACGCTGGGCGCCAATGCCGGCGGGCACGCCGCTGGTCGCCGAAGGCGTCATGGGCCGCGCGCTGGCGCAACTCGGCAGCATCTACATCCTGGCGCAGGCGCGCGACGGCTTGATCCTCGTGGACATGCACGCGGCCCACGAGCGCGTGCTGTACGAGCGCTTCAAGCGCGCGCTGTCCGGCAGCGGCATCGCCACGCAGGCGCTGCTGGTGCCGCTGGCAGTGGACCTGAGCGAGGACGAAGCGGACGAGGCGGAAAAGCAGCGCGAGCGCCTGCGCGCCTACGGCGTCGAGATCGACCGCTCGGGGCCCGCGGAGATCACGGTGCGCGCGGTGCCGGCGCTGCTGGCGCGAGTGGACGTGGCGGCGCTGCTGCAGGGCCTGCTGCGTGACGCTGCCGACGACGACAGCCGCAGCCATTTCGGCGAAGTCGTGGACGCGCAGGAGCGGGTGCTCGCCAACATGGCCTGCCGTGCCGCCGTGCGCGCCGGCCGCGTGCTGACGCTGGCTGAAATGGACGCGCTGCTGCGCGACATGGAGCAGACCGAACTGGCCGGGCAGTGCAACCACGGCCGTCCGACCTGGGTGCATTTTTCCACGGACGAACTGGACCGCCTGTTCCTGCGCGGGCGCTGAACGTGCCGCCCGTGATCCTCCTCATGGGCCCGACGGCCTCGGGCAAGACGGGCCTGTCGCTGGCGCTCGCGGCCTGCCTGCCGCTGGAGATCGTCAGCGTGGATTCCGCGCAGGTGTATCGCGGCATGGACATCGGCACGGCGAAACCCGACCCCGCGACGCGCGCGCGCGTGCCGCATCACCTGGTCGATCTCTGCGATCCGTCCGAGCGCTACTCGGTGGCGCGCTTCCATGACGATGCGCTCAACTGCATCGCCGACATCCGCGCGCGCGGAAAAATCCCGCTGCTCTGCGGCGGCACGATGCTCTACTTCCGGGCGCTGCAACAGGGCTTGTCGGAACTGCCGCCGGCCAGCGCGCCCTTCCGCGCGGGCCTGGAGGCGCGCGCGAAAGCCGAAGGCTGGCCGGCGATGCACGCCGAACTCGCAGCGCGGGATCCCGAATCGGCGCGCAAATTGCACCCCAACGATTCGCAGCGCATCCAGCGCGCGCTCGAAATCCACGCGCTGACCGGCCGACCGGCCAGCGCCCTGCGCGACGGCGGCGAACCCTTGCTGCGCGGACCCGTGCTCAAGTTCGCGCTGAACCCGCCGGAGCGCGCGCTGTTGCACGAACGCATCCGCGTGCGTTTCCTGCAGATGATGGAGCTTGGCCTGCTGGACGAAGTGGCGCGGTTGCGTGCCCGCGGCGACCTGGAGCCGGACCTGCCGTCCATGCGCGCAGTCGGCTACCGGCAGTTGTGGGCGCACCTCGACGGCGCGTACGGTCGCGCCGAAGCGGTTGAACGTGCGGTTGCGGCAACGCGCCAGTTCGCGAAAAGGCAACTGACGTGGCTGCGTTCGGAACCGGGGCTCTCATGGCTCGATCCGGATAATCCCGATTGCCTGCAGGCCGTGCTGGAAGGCCTTGAAATTGCCGAAGGTGCCACCAGTAAGTGGTAAGCTTTGCCACCGCCGCAGCCCCCCATGGGGCGCGGATGAAAAACAACCCGGAACATACCGAGATAAAAGGGAATAACCCATGTCGAAAGGCCAGACTCTCCAAGAACCGTTCCTGAATGCGCTGCGTAAAGAGCGCATTCCCGTGTCCATCTACCTGGTCAACGGCATCAAGCTGCAGGGCCAGATCGAGTCCTTCGACCAGTTCGTGGTGCTGCTGAAGAACAGCGTCAGCCAGATGGTCTACAAGCACGCGATTTCCACCGTCGTGCCGGCGCGCGCCGTCCACGTCGGCACGGGCGACGAGGGCGAAATCCAGCCGCCGGGGATCTGACGCTGGCGCAGAAACCTCTCGCCGAAGCGGCGGGCCAGAAAGCGGTACTGGTACACCTCCAGTTTCCCAAGACCGAATTCGACGCCGACCGGCGCGAATTCGTGGATCTTGCGCGCTCGGCCGGCGCCCGGGTCACGGCGGTCATCGGCGGCAGCCGCCAGCGGCCCGACGCGACGCTGTTCGTGGGCAGCGGCAAGGCCGATGAAGTGGGGCAGGTTGCGCGCGACAGCGGCGCCGAACTGGCGGTGTTCAACCACGACCTCTCGCCCAGCCAGGAGCGCAACCTCGAGAAGCGCATGGAGTGCCGCGTACTCGACCGCACCGGCCTGATCCTCCACATCTTCGCGCAGCGCGCGCGCTCGCACGAAGGCAAGCTGCAGGTGGAACTCGCGCAGCTGCAGCACATGTCCACGCGCCTGGTGCGCGGCTGGACGCACCTCGAGCGCCAGCGTGGCGGCGGCATCGGCATGACCGGTCCCGGCGAAACCCAGCTCGAGCTCGATCGCCGCATGATCGGGCGGCGCATCGCCACGCTGCAGAAGCGGCTCGAGCAGGTGAGCCGGCGCCGCGAACAGAACCGCCGCGCGCGCACGAAGAGCGAGATCGCAACGGTTTCGCTGGTCGGCTACACCAATGCCGGCAAGTCGACGCTGTTCAACGCGCTGACCGGCGCGGCGACCTACGCCTCCAGCAAGCTGTTCGCGACGCTCGACCCGACCTTGCGCAAGATCCTGCTGCCGGAAAGCCGCGAGGCGGTGCTGGCCGACACGGTCGGCTTTGTGCGCGACCTGCCCCACGACCTCGTCGCGGCGTTCCGCGCCACGCTGGAAGAAGCGCGCGAGTCGACCTTGCTGCTGCACGTCATTGACGCCAGCGATCCGGAGCGCACGTCGCGCATCGAGCAGGTGGAATCCGTGCTGGCCGAGATCGGCGCCGACGCGGTGCCGCGGCTGGAGGTCTACAACAAGATCGACCTGCGCGAGGACGAGACCGAGCGCATCGAACGCGACGGCGAAGGCCTGCCCTGGCGCGTCCATGTCTCGGCGCTGTCGGGTGCCGGCCTGCCCCTGCTGCGCGAAGCCATCGCCGAGCGGATCGGGCCGGTGTCGGAGGAGCACACGCTGAAGCTGCCGCCGGCCGCGGCAAGGCTGCGGGCGCAGTTGTTCGAGCGCGGCGCGGTGCGGTCGGAGACCATCGACGCGCGGGGCAATTTTCGCCTGCGCATTGCGATGCCGCGCAAGGCCCTTGAACGGGCTCTGCGGGATGCGGGTCTCGCGCCCGATCTCTTGTAGTATTCGCCCCCAGCATCTACTTAATTCGACGGAACTTTAAGCGCATGGCGTGGAACGAACCGGGCGGCGGCAATCGCGATCCCTGGAACCCCAATGGGAAACGCAGTGGCGGCAATAACAGCGGCGGCGGCAACGGCGGGATTCCGGACGTGGACCAGTTGCTGGAAAACCTGAAGTCGCGCTTTCGCCGTGGCGGGCGCCCGGGCGGGCTGTCGCCCGGCGGGCTCGGCCTGCTGGCGCTGGCCGTGCTGCTGGTCTGGGGCATGCTGTGCTTCTTCACGGTGGACGCCCAGGAGCGCGCCGTCGTGCTGCGCTTCGGCGCCTACGTGCGGACCAACGGACCCGGCTGGGGCTGGCGGGCCTGGCCGTTCGAGTACATCGAGAAGGTCAACGTCACGCAGGTGCGCCAGGTCACCGAGCGCTCGGACATGCTGACGCTCGACGAAAACATCATCGACGTCGAGCTGAAGATCCAGTATCGCGTCAGCGACATCAACAAATACCTGTTCAGCCAGTCCGATCCCGACGCGACGCTGCGCCAGGTGACCAAGGCGGCGGTGCGCGAAGTCGTGGGCGGCAGCCAGATGGACTTCATCCTGATCGAGGGCCGCCAGGAAGTCGCCGAGCGCACCCAGCAGATCCTGCAGGAGCGCCTCGACGCCTACGACTCCGGCCTGATCGTCACCGAAGTGAACCTGCAGAACGTGCAGCCCCCCGAGGCCGTGCAGAGCGCCTTTGCCGACGCCATCAAGGCGCGCGAGGACCGCGAGCGGCTCAAGAACGAGGCGCAGGCCTACGCCAATGACCGCCTGCCCAGGGCGCGCGGCGCCGCCGCGCGCGAGTTGGCCGAGGCCAGCGCCTACCGCGACCGCCTGATCGCGCAGGCGCAGGGCGAGGCGGCGCGCTTCACCAAGGTGCTGGTCGAGTACCGCAAGGCGCCTCGCGTCACGCGGGACCGCCTGTACCTCGAGACCATGAGCGAAGTGCTGTCCAACACCACCAAGGTGGTCGTGGACAGCAAGCACGGTGGCCAGATGATGGTGCTGCCGCTCGACGCGCTGCTGCGCGGCCGGGCCGGCGACGCCGACGCCGATGCCTCGGCGCCCGCCACCGGTGGCAAGCCGGGCGGCTCCGGCGATTCGCGCTCGCGCGAACGGGGAGGTCGCTGATGTACAACCGCCAGGTCCTTGCCTTCGTGGCCATCGGTGCGACGCTGCTGACGCTGCTCAATGCGGCCTTCGTGGTGGACCAGCGCCAGCGTGCGCTCCTGTCCGAGTTCGGCGAGATCGTCGGCACCGATTACGAGCCGGGCCTGCATTTCAAGGTGCCGTTCGTGCAGACCGCGTGGACCTTCGACGGCCGCATGCTGACGCTGGACAACCAGACCGAGAACTTCCTGACGCTCGAGAAGAAGAACGTCAAGGTGGATTTCTTCGTCAAGTGGCGCATTGCCAACACCGCCGACTTCTACCGCGCGACAGGCGGCGAAGAGACCGTGGCGATGGACCGGCTCGCGGCCAGCATCAACCGCGGGCTGCGTGACCAGTTCGCCAACCGCACGATCCAGCAGGCGCTGTCGAGCGCGCGCGGCGATACCGGCAAGGCCTTGCAACCGACGGTGGACGAGATCCGCAAGTCGCTCGGCATCGAGGTCATCGACGTCCGCGTCAAGCGCATCGACTTCCCGGACGACGTGCGCGAGAAGGTCTATGAGCGCATGCGCGCCGAGCGCACGCGCGTGGCCTCCGAGCTGCGCGCGCAGGGCGCCGAGGAAGCCGAGAAGATCAGGGCCGAGGCCGACCAGAAGGCCATCGTCACGGTTGCCGATGCGTACGGCGTCGCTGAGCGCACGCGCGGCGAGGGCGATGCCAAGGCGGCCGAGGCGTACGCCCGGGCCTACAGCCAGGATCCGGAGTTCTACCGCTTCTATCGCTCGCTCGCGGCTTACCGCGAATCCATGCGCAGCCGGCAGGACGTGCTGGTGCTTGATCCGGACAGCGAGTTCTTCCGCTACTTCAAGGGTTCGGGCGGCAAGTAGCCGCAGCGTCGTGGAAATGCCGATCTGGCAGGATCTCGTGCGCGCCTTCGCGCTGGTGCTGGTGCTCGAAGGGGTCTGGCCCTTCGCCGCACCGGATCGCTGGCGCGGCGCAATGCTGCGCGTGGCCTCCCTCGAGGACCGCATGCTGCGCAGCTTCGGGCTGGCCAGCATGATCTGCGGCCTCGTCGTCCTGCAACTGGTGCACGCATGACCGTCATGAACAAGGCCGGCTGGCTGCCGGAGGGCATCGATGAATGGCTGCCGCCGGCGTCATGGCGCCAGGAGATGCTGCGCCGCACGCTGCTCGACCTGTACCGTCGCCGCGGCTACGGCCTCATCGCCACGCCGCTGGTCGAGCACCTCGACGCGCTGCTGACCGGCACCGGCTCCGACCTCGAGCAGCAGACCTTCAAGCTGATCGATCCGGCCAGCGGCCGCTTGCTGGGCCTGCGCGCCGACATGACGCCGCAGGCCGCGCGCATCGCGGCCCGGCGCTACAAGGACCAGGCGATCGTGCGGCTGTGTTACCTGGGCACGGTGCTGCGCACGAAAGCCGACAGCCCCGGCGGCGCGCGCGCGCCCCTGCAGGTGGGCTGCGAGCTGTTCGGCGAGCCGGGCATCGCGGCCGACGTCGAGATCCTGCAGGTCATGCTCGACACGCTGAAACGCGCGGCGGTGCCGGAAGTGCACCTCGACCTCGGCCACGTCGGCATCTACCGCGCGATCGCGGCCAAACTGAAGCTTCCCGCCGCGGACGAAGCCGCCCTGTTCGAGATCCTGCAGCGCAAGTCGCAGCCCGACCTGGCCGCTTTCGGCCGCGCCAAGAAACTCGAGTCGCGCGCGCTGGCGGCCCTCGAGGCGCTGATGGACCTGAACGGCGACGTCACCGTGCTGAAACGGGCGCAGGCCACGCTGTCGAAGTTCGGCGGCGTCGCTCGCTGCCTCGAGACTCTCGAACAGGCCGTGCGTGCGCTGCGCCGTCGCTTTCCGAAAGTGCCGGTGCACATCGACTTGGCCGAGCTGCGCGGCTACCGTTACCAGACCGGCATGGTGTTTGCGGCGTTTACGCCCGGCCACGGCCGTGAGCTGGCGCGCGGCGGGCGCTACGACGGCGTGGGCCGGGAATTCGGCGTGCCGCGCGCGGCCACCGGCTTCTCGGCCGACCTCAATGAAATCCTGCGACTGAGCACAAAGAACTGACATGGGAAAAACCGTAGTCGTCATCGGCGGCCCCCGCGCGCGTCTCGACGCGCGCGGCAATAGGTGGGGGCGCACGCCCCATTGCGCGCCGGGGCATGCCCGTGGGTAAAACGGTTGTGGTGATTGGCGCGCAATGGGGCGACGAGGGCAAGGGCAAGGTCGTGGACCTCCTGACCGACAGGGTCCAGGCGGTCGTGCGCTTCCAGGGCGGCCACAACGCCGGCCACACGCTGGTCATCAAGGGCCAGAAGATCGCGCTGAACCTGATCCCGTCCGGGATCATGCGCGAGGGCGTGGCCTGCCTGATCGGCAACGGCGTAGTGCTCTCCTGCCCGGACCTGCTGCGCGAGATCGAGAAAGTCGAGAAGACCGGCACGAGCGTGCGCGACCGCCTGAAGATCTCCGAGGCGACGCCGCTGGTGCTGCCGGTGCATGCGCGGCTTGACCAGGCCCGCGAGCGTGCGCGCGGCGAGGCCAAGATCGGCACGACTGGCAAGGGCATCGGCCCGGCCTACGAGGACAAGGTGGCGCGGCGCGCGGTGCGCGTCGGCGACCTTTTCCACCGCGACCAGCTGGCCGCCAAGCTTGGCGAGCTGCTGGCCTTCCACAATTTCGTCCTCAAGGGCTATTTCCACGAGGAGCCGGAGGATTTCCAGAAAACGCTCGACGACCTGCTGGGCTATGCCGAGCAGATCCGGCCGATGGTGGCCGACGTCACCGAGCTGCTGCGCCTGAACCTCGCGCGCGGCGACAACGTGCTGTTCGAGGGCGCGCAGGGCGCGCTGCTCGACGTGGACCACGGCACCTATCCGTATGTCACCTCCAGCAACACGACCGCCGGCGGGGCCGCCACCGGCTCGGGCGTGGGCCCGCGCAACTTCGACTACGTGCTGGGCATCATCAAGGCCTACGCCACGCGCGTCGGCGCCGGCCCGTTCCCGACCGAGCTCGACAACGAGATCGGCGCGCACCTGCGCAAGAAAGGCGATGAGTTCGGCACGGTCACGCGCCGGCCGCGCCGTTGCGGCTGGTTCGATGCTGTCGCTGCGCGCCGCTCGATCTTCCTCAACAGCATGTCCGGACTGGTCGTGACCAAGCTCGACGTGATGGACGAGCTTGAAACCGTGCGCATCTGCACCGGCTACAAGGTGGACGGCCGGACCGTCGACACGGTGCCCATCGGCGCGGAAGGTCTGGCGAAAGTGGAGCCGGTGTACGAAGACATGCCGGGCTGGCGGTCGTCCACGGTCGGCGTCACGCAGTACGACAAGCTGCCCGAGAAGGCGCGCAACTATCTCAAGCGCCTCGAAGAGGTCAGTGGCGCCGAAGTCGCGATCATTTCGACCGGCCCTGACCGCGAACACACGATCATCTTGAGAAACCCGTTCGACTGAAAACAAAATAAAGGGGACGCACACCTTTACCTGATGCTGGTAAAGGTGTGCGTCCCCTTTGTTACCTGGTGCCCACGGAGAGACTCGAACTCCCATACCTTGCGGCGCTAAGACCTGAACCTAGTGCGTCTACCAATTCCGCCACGTGGGCACGTGTTGGGCCGCGAATTCTGCTTATGAGGGTATCCTTTGTCAATGAAAAAGAACTGGTCCGATCAGGATCCTGAGTACGCCGCTGAGCAACAGCGCCACGCCACGCCGCTGCCGAGCCGCAGCTACCTGCTGAAAGTGCTCGGTGAGCACGCCGGTCCGCTGACCTCGCAGGAGCTCGCCGCGCACCTGCAGCTCAAGCCCGAGGATTCGCTCGAAGGCTTCGAAAAGCGCCTGCAAGCCATGGTGCGCGATGGCCAGCTGGTGCAGAACCGCCGCGGCGCCTTCGGGCCGCTGCCGCGGATGAATGTCGTCAAGGGCCGGGTGCAGGGCCACCGCGATGGCTTTGGCTTCCTGATCCGCGAGGATGCCGGTGGCCCCGACATCTTCCTCAACCCGCGCCAGATGAAGCAGCTGCTGCCGGGCGACATCGCGCTGGTGCGCATTTCAGGCCAGGACCACAAGGGCCGCCCCGAGGGGGTGGTGGTCGAGGTGATCGAGCGCAAGACCCAGGTGATCGTGGGCCGCTACAAGCTGGACCAGGGCCTCGGCTACGTGATCCCCGACAACCCGCGCATCACCCAGGACGTGCTGGTGCCGCCGGGCATGCACGGCGGCGCCAAGGCCGGCCAGATGGTCGTGGTGGAACTCACCACGCCGCCAGGCGCGCGCACGCTGCCGGCTGGCAAGATCATCGAGGTGCTGGGCGAGCACCTGGCACCCGGCATGGAGATCGAGGCCGCGATCCGCGCCCACGGCCTGCCGTTTGAATGGCCCGAAGACGTCGAGCGCGAGGCCGCGGCGCTGCCCAAGACGGTCTCGGCGAAGGAATGCGGGGGCCGCCACGATTTCCGCGAGCTGGCGCTGGTCACCATCGACGGCGAGGATGCGCGCGATTTCGACGACGCCGTGCACGCGCAGCGCCAGCGCGCCGGCGGCTGGAAGCTCTGGGTCGCTATCGCGGATGTCTCGGCTTACGTGAAGCCCGGCAGCCCGCTGGATCGCGAAGGCGCCACCCGCGGCAACTCGGTGTATTTCCCCGAGCGCGTGATCCCGATGCTGCCCGAGGCACTGTCCAACGGCCTGTGCTCGCTGAATCCCGACGTGGACCGCCTCTGCATGGTCTGCGAAATGTCGATTGACGATGACGGCGAGATCACCGGCAGCAAGTTCTACGAGGGCGTGATGCACTCGAAGGCGCGGCTGACCTACAACCAGGTCTTCAGCGCGCTGGAAGACCCCCAGGGTCCGGAAGGCCAGCGGCGCGCGGCGCTGCTGCCGCACCTGCAGGAGCTCGATGCGCTGTTCAAGGCCTTGTTCGCGGCGCGCGAGCGCCGCGGCGCCATCGACCTCGACTCGGTCGAGACCAAGGTGGTGTTCGGGGCCGACCGCAAGATCGAGAAGATCGTGCCGGTCACGCGCAACCGCGCCCACCGCATCATCGAGGAATGCATGATCGCGGCGAACATCGAGTCCGCGAAGTACGTGATCAAGCACCACCGCCCGGCTCCGCACCGCGTCCACGCCCAGCCCGATGTGATGAAGGTCCAGCTCCTGCGCGAATTCCTGGGCGAGGCCGGCATGGTGCTCGGTGGCGGCGACAAGCCGCGGCCCAAGGACTATGCCTCGCTGCTGCAGCGGGCGAGGCCGCGGCCCGACTACGGGATGATCCAGACCGTGTGCCTGCGCTCGCTGATGCAGGCGCGCTACTCGGCCGAACCCACGGGGCACTTTGGCCTCGCGCTCGAGCACTACGCTCATTTCACCTCGCCGATCCGCCGGTACCCGGACCTGCTGCTGCACCGTGCGATCAAGCACGCGCTGCAGCACAAGAAGGCTGCCGACTTCGGCTATTCCGCCGCTGACATCGAGGCCCACAGCGCGCATTGCTCGACCACAGAGCGCCGTGCCGACGAAGCCACGCGCGACGTGATGACCTGGCTCAAGTGCGAACACATGCGAGATCGTGTCGGCGAGAGTTTCGTCGGCACCGTGAACGCGGTGACTTCGTTCGGCTTGTTCGTGATGCTCGAGGGCCTGTACATCGAGGGCCTGGTCCACATCTCGGCCCTGAAGAACGACTACTACGTCCACGAGGCTGGCCAGCATCGCCTGCGCGGCGAACGCAGTGGCCGGGTCTATGGGATCGGCCAGAAAATCCGGGTCAAGGTGGTCCGCGTGAACCTCGACGAACGCAAGATAGACCTTGAGCCGCTCGACGACGGGGGTCCTGTGCCGAAGCGCGGCGCGCCGATTCCGCGCGGTCGCGGCGCCCCGTCGCCGCGCCAATCCGAGGGCGGAGCCCGCGGGAAACCGCATGGCAAGCCGAAAAAGGGGCATCGCGGGCGATGAAACGGCTGCTGCTCCTGCTGCCGGCCCTCGCGCTCGCGGCGTGCGCGGGTCTCAAGTCCACGCTGCCGGCTGCCGCGGCGACGCCGGACTACGCCGGCACGACGCCGGCGAGCGTGGCGCCTGCGGCGCGCGAGGCGCAGCTGGCCGGCCTGCAGGCCGCCCTCGACCAGCACATGGTGCAGAAGGACTGGGGCATCCCGCTGCAGCTCGCGCGCACCGGCGAGAACTTCGTGCGCCTGCGGCTGGGCGCGGACGAAGCCTTCGAGACCGGCACCGCCACGCTGTCGCCGCGCGCGCTGCTCGCGCTCGCCGAGTTCGCCTCGACGCTGCAGCAGGCGCCCGCGAGCGTGGTTCACGTGCTGGTGCACGGCGCGGATCCCGGTGGCGAGTCGGCCACCCGCCTGTCGTCGCGGCGCGCGGCGTCCGTGCAGAGCTATCTCCTGGCGCGCGGCGTCCCGGCGACCCGCGTGCGCGCCGAGGGGCGCGATGCGCGCGAGCCCGTCAGCGACAATCTCGCGGCCGCCGCCAACTGGCGCGTGGACCTGGTCGTGCGGCCGGTCGTGACCGGCGCCGAGACCGAGGCCTGGATGCCGCCGCGCCCCGACAAGCCCTGAGCCATGAACGAATCCCTCTACATCGGCGGTTTCCATGCGGTCGCCGCGGCGATCGAGAGCGGACAGGTGCGACCGATCGAGATCCTGCTGGCCTCGCACCGCCAGGACGAGCGCAGCCGCCGCATCCTCGAGATCGCGAATACGCACTCGATCCCGGTGCAGCGCCGCGGCAAGGACGAACTGGACCTGCTCGCGCCCGAGCTGCGCCACCAGGGCGTCCTGGCGGTGATGCCGCCGTCGCACCTCGACCAGTTTTCGGGTGAAGACGTGCTCGATGCGCCCGCCACGGCAGACCGCCTGCTGCTGGTACTCGACGGCGTGACCGATCCGCACAACCTCGGCGCCTGCCTGCGCACGGCCGAGGCCGCCGGCGTCACCGCGGTGATCGTGCCCAAGGACCGCGCCTCGGGCCTCACGCCGGTGGTGCGCAAGGTCGCTGCTGGCTCGGCCGAGCGCGTGGCGTTGCTGCCCGTGACCAACCTGGCGCGTACGCTGGAGCAACTCAAGGACAAGGGTTACTGGATCACCGGCCTGGCCGGCGAGGCAGAAGAATCCCTGTTCGACGTGGACCTGACCGGGCCGGTAGTGCTGGTGCTGGGCGCGGAGGGCGAGGGCCTGCGCCGCCTGACGCGCGAGGGCTGCCACCGGCTGGTGAAAATTCCCATGCAGGGGCAGGCCGAGAGCCTCAACGTCTCGGTCGCCGCGGCGGTGTGCCTGTTCGAGGCGGTCCGTCAGCGCCAAGGACGTTGAGCGCCCTCCCTGTCGCTGGCCTCGCTCCGCCAATTCTGCGCTCGGCGACACCGCCGCGTGCAGAGCGGTAGGTCTGTAGCGACAACGAAGACGTGTGTGCGACTCTCGCTCGCTACCGAAGCGAGCAAGCTGCGGTCCGGCGAGCCATGAAGCGAGGGCGATATCCGACATCAGCCACGCGCAATGCAGTTTGCCGACGCAGGGCAGCCTGGTCCGGAGCGCAGCGAGGGTGTGCTGCTGGGCTTCGCGCTACGCGCTCAGCCCAGCCTACGGCGAGCGGCCAGCGAGGGCGGGCTGGATTCCCGCGTTCGCGGGAATGACAGCTATGCGGGAATGACGCCGCAAAGAAAAAGGGCGCCCGGAGGCGCCCTTTTTCTGGATCCCCGCTTTCGCGGGGATGACCGTTCGCGGATTCGCCGCGCTTATTTCTTCTTCGGCGCCGGCTTGGCCGGAGCGGCCGGGGCTTCCGGCTTCTCGATCTTGATCAGCTCGACTTCGAAGATCAGCGTCTCGTTCGGGCCGATCTTGGCGCCCGCACCACGCTCGCCGTAGCCCAGCTGCGGCGGGATGTAGAGCTTGGCCTTGCCGCCTTCCTTCAGCAGCTGCAGGCCTTCGGTCCAGCCCGGGATCACGTTGCCGAGCGGGAATGTCACCGGCTGGCCGCGCGAGTAGGAGCTGTCGAATTCCTCGCCGCTGATCAGCGTGCCCTTGTAGTGCACGGTCACGCGGTCGCTGGCCTTCGGCATGGCGCCGGTGCCCGGCGTCACGATCTCGTACTGCAGGCCCGAGGCCGTCGTCTTCACGCCGGCCTTCTTGGCGTTCTCGGCCAGGAACTTGTCACCGGTGGCCTTGGCGGCGGACGCCTTGGCGGTGCGCTCTTCCATCTGCTTCTGCTGAAGCTTCTTGGTGACGTCGGCCTTGACCTTCTCGCGGGTCTCGTCGTTCAGGCGCGGCTCCTTGCCGGCCAGCGCTTCCTCGATGCCCTTCACGAGCGAGGCGGCGTCCACTTCGTCCTTGACCGGCTTCAGCGATTTGCCGATGTCCACGCCGATGGAATAGCCGAACTTCTGGGCGTCGGTGCCGAGGTCGGCGGCGTCAGCCGGGGCTTCGCCTTCCTTCTTGGCACAGGCGGCGGCAAACATGGCGACCAGCGCCACGGCCAGGATGCGATTCGTAAGGGTCATGTGACTCTTTATAAGGGGGTTAACGGGGGCGGGATTATAACCACTGAAATGGGGTCAGACTGCATTTCGCCCACCTTAGGCAGATTTTCCCCATTTCTAGGCCTGCGGCTTGCGGGCCAGGATCTGCAGGACCGTCTGCTGGGCTTCGCCGCCCAGCAGCTCCATGGAGCGCTCGGCGATGCGATCGATGCGCTCGTCCACTTCCAGGGTCTTGTCCTCGCCCTCGGCCACCAGCCCGAGGCTGATCAGGGTGGTCACGTAGCCGCGGAAGAGTGCGGTGTCGAAGAACTCGGGGGCGTTGCGGCCGGTCAGCACGGCCATGCGCTCGGCGAACAGGCGGCAGTCGTCCTCGAAACGCGCGCGCTGGATGCGGCCGAGCTTGCGCTCCTCGGACAGCAGCAGCGCGGACAGGCAGTAGCGCTCGAGCGTCTCGCCCATGATGCGGCCCAGCGTCACCAGCCGGGCGAACTCGGGGCTGTTGAACTCGGGCCGGCGCAGCATGCCCTCGCCGGTGCGGGTGAGCAGCTTGAGCCCCACCATGGATTCCACGCACTGGCGCACCGCGGACTCGACCTCGGCCGCCGGCCAGCGCAGGAAGAACTGCGCCTGCAGGAACGGGTAGAGCAGCTTGCAGCCGCTGACCACGGCGTCCTCGCTCAAGGCGTAGCGGCTGCGGAAAAAATTGGCGACCAGCGAGGGCAACGCGAACAGGTGGTGGATGTTGTTGCGCGCGTAGGTCATCAACGCGGCCGGGCGCGACTCGGCCACGATCAGGTCGCCCCACTCGTGCGAGATGCGCGAGACGCGCGACAGCGGCCCGGCCCACTCGAGCACGGCCTGGGGGTCGGTGATCGGGATGTGCTGGTGCGCGCCGTAGGGATTGGCCTGCAGCAGGCCGATCAGCAGCCCGACCTGCTCGCGCAGGTCGGCCTCGGCCGCGGCTTTCTGCGGCGAAGCCAGCAGCGCGAGCCCGAGCAGGCCGGTGGGCGTGACGACCGCCGCGCTGTTCACGCGCCGGGAAGTTTCCTGCGCCAGCTCGGCGACCATGCCGGTGAAACCCGCGGGCTTGTCGTCCGAGCCGGCCACCAGCGTGTCGCGCCAGCCCGGCAGGTGGGTGTCGGCGAAATCGTCGAGCTTGATCGGCTCGCCAAAGTTCAGGTACACGCGGCCATAGCTCTTGGTCAGCATCGGCACGGCCTTGACCAGGTTCTGCACCGATTCCTTCGCCTTCTGCCCGCCCTTCAGTTCCTTGAGGTACGAGTTGATCTCCCACACGCGGTCGTAGCCGATGTGCACCGGGATGACGAGCACCTTGCGCACGCGCTGGCGCAGCGCCGACTCGACCACCATCGCCATCAGGCCGGTCTTCGGGTTCATCAACCGGCCGGTGCGCGAGCGGCCGCCCTCGGGGAAGAACTCGATGGAGTAGCCGCGCTGGATCAGCGAGTCCACGTAGGCGCGGAACACGGCGGTGTACAGC
>JAYUGN010000024.1:0-2643 GCA_043767605.1 Gammaproteobacteria bacterium | reverse complement strand
TGGCGGGGAAGCCGCCCCGCCGCGCGTGTTCACGGACGGTGGCTTCGTCCGGCGCGAGGTAAATGCAATAAATCACGTCGTCGGTGACGAAGCTGTGGACCCATTGGATCATGGGCCCCATTTCCTGGAGGACCCCAAGCGAGGTCAGCGAAATGGCCTTCAGTTCTTCGGTCGAGAACTTTCCGGCGCCCGGGATGTGCCTTTCAATCACGTATTTCGGCATGACAACGCCCTCGTGTGTTGAAGAAGGGAGGCAGTCTACCCGAGCTCCAGCAGGACCTTGTGCTGGTTATTCGTTCTTGGTGATCGACATGTCCTTGGTCTCGCGCAGGAACAGCGCGCCGATCACCAGCGTCATCACCGCGATCCCGATCGGGTACATGAGGCCGTGATAGATGTCGCCGCTGGCGGCGACCATCGCGGTGGCGAGCAGCGGCAGCATGCCGCCGAACCAGCCGTTGCCGATGTGGTACGGCAGGCTCATCGACGTGTAGCGGATCTTGGTGGGGAACAGCTCCACCAGGAACGCCGCGATCGGGCCGTAGACCATCGTCACGTACAGCACCAGCACCACCAGCAGGAACAGCGTGGCGGCGTAGTTGACCGCGCCCTTGTCGGCGCTGGTCGGGTAGCCGGCGGCCTTCAGCGTTTCCTTGTACTTGGCCTCGTCCCAGCCCTCGAGCGTGGTCGTGCCGATGCTCGTGACCACGGACTTGCCTTCGATCGCCGGCTCGGACTCGAACGAGAGGCCCGACTTGGTGAGGAAATCCTTCACGCGGTCGCACTCGGTGAACTGGGTGCCCGGGAACACGAAGATGTGGAAGCTGCAGTCGGTCGCGGCCACCTTCAGCGGGGTCGAGGCCTGGAAGCTCTCCAGCGCCGGGTTCACGTTGTGCGTGAGGCCCTTGAAGATCGGCACGTAGGTCACCGCCGCGAGCAGGCAGCCCGCGAGGATGATCTTGAGCCGCCCGATCTTGTCCGAGAGACTGCCGAACACCACGAAAAACGGCGTGGCAATGAGCAGCGCCGCGCCGATCAGCATGTACGCCGTCAGGAAGTCGAGCTTCAGCGTGATCGTGAGGAAGAACAGCGCGTAGAACTGCCCCGTGTACCAGACCACGCCCTGGCCGGCGGTGGCGCCGAGCAGGGCGAGCAGCACGAACTTGTTGTTCGGGTACTTGAGGAATGAATCGGTCAGCGGGCTCTTGCTGCCCTTGCCTTCCGCTTTCATTTTGGTGAACACCGGGCTCTCGTTGAGCTTGAGCCGGATGTAGAGCGAGAACAGCAGCAGGGCGATGGACAGGATGAACGGGATTCTCCAGCCCCAGCTCGCGAACGCAGCCGGCTCCATGTTCACGCGGCACAGTCCGATCACCAGCAGGCTCAGGAAGAAGCCGGCGGTGGCCGTGGTCTGGATCCAGCTCGTCGCATAGCCGCGCTCGTTATCCGGCGCGTGCTCGGCCACATAGGTCGCGGCACCGCCGTACTCACCGCCGAGCGCGAGGCCCTGCAGCAGTCGCAGCGAGACCAGGATCACCGGCGCCATGAACCCGATCGACTCGTAGGTTGGCAGGAAGCCAACCGCGGCCGTCGCGCTACCCATCACCATGATCGTGATCAGGAAGGTGTATTTGCGGCCGACCAGGTCGCCGATGCGGCCGAATACCAGCGCGCCGAACGGGCGCACCAGGAAGCCGGCGGCATAGGTCGCGAACGCGCTGAGCAGCGCAGCGGTGTCGTTGCCCTTGGGGAAGAACAGCGCGGCGAAGAACGGCGCCAGCGTGGCGTACAGGTAGAAGTCGTACCACTCGAACACGGTGCCGAGCGAGGAGGCGAAAATGACTTTCCGCTCTTCGGCCTTGGTGGCCAGCGGGCGCTTGGTCTGGGCAGCATCGTTCATGGGCAACGGCTCCGGCATCTATCGCGGGGAGCCGCAGCTGAAGGCGACGGACAGCACGCAGCCCTCCGGGGTCACATCCTCGGAGCGGGTTTCAATGACCGCGCGCCGGCCGCGGGCGTCGCAGTGGTAATGGGCCTCGTCGTTGGCGCGCTTGCGCAGCTCGGCGTCGCACTTCTCGCCCGGCTCGGAGCGGGCCACGGCGGTGTAGCCGCTGGGTGGGCGCTCGATAATGTCCACGCGCTTGGGAGAGCAGGCCGCCAGCGTCATCGCGAGAAGCAGTGTCGTCCCGATTGTGGCGAGGGATCTCCTCACGGCCGCACCGTCAGCTTCAGCACCAGTTTGCCGTGGCCTTCGGCCTCGGCGGCATCGTCGGCGAGCTGCTCGGGCTTCACGCCATCGTCGAGCAGGCCCTGGCGCACGGCGGCGGCTCGCTGCTCGCCGAGCACCAGGTTGAATGCGGCCGAGCCGCTGGCGCCGTCCTGCGCACCGATCACGGCCACCGCGTTGGCCTGTGCGGCGATCATGCGGGCGATGTCCACCAGTTGGCCCTTGCCGTCCGGCGTGAGCGTGGCGGAGTTGCCGGCAAAGATCTGCGCGGCGGAAAGGTCGAAGGCCTGCCCCAGCGCGCAGCCCTGCGCGTCCACGCGGAAACCCGCGGCGGTGCTCGGGCACTGGTCGGCGAGATCCGGCGTGCCGTCGCCATCGCCATCGCTGCCCTTGGCGCCGCAGTCGCGCCGGCCGGT
>JAYUGN010000023.1:0-2649 GCA_043767605.1 Gammaproteobacteria bacterium | reverse complement strand
CTGCTGCTGAACCGCGAGGCCGGCTCGTTCTTCCTGCTCGGCGAGATTTTCTGCGACCTGCCGCTCGCCCCCGCGGCCGCACCCCCCGTGCGCGATCCCTGCGGGCACTGCAACGCCTGCATCGAGGCCTGCCCCACCGGCGCAATCACCGGCCCCTACCAGCTCGATGCGCGCCGCTGCATTTCGTACCTCACCATCGAGCATCGCGGCGCGATTCCGGTGGAGCTGCGTGGGGCCATCGGCAACCGCATCTTCGGCTGCGACGACTGCCAGCTCGCCTGCCCCTGGAACAAGTACGCGCAGCCGACGCCGGACGCCGACTTCCTGCCGCGCCACGGCTTCGACCAGGCCAAGCTGGTAACGCTGTTCGGCTGGGACGAGGCGCAGTGGCTGGCGCGCACCGAGGGCATGGCGCTGCGCCGCACAGGCTACGCGGGCTGGCTGCGCAATCTCGCGGTGGCCCTGGGCAATGCGCCGCAGGGCGCCGAGGTCGTGGCCGCACTGAACGCCCGCGCCGCCGATCCCGATCCGCTCGTGCGCGAGCACGTCGAATGGGCGCTGGCGCAGCACGCCATCCGGTCGGGGTCAGAGTCACTCGTAATCGAGTGACTCTGACCCCAGTCTTACTTTTTTGAACCGCGGACCCGGTTGATCAGCTTGCGCGTCGAGGGATCGAGGCGGCGTTCGCTGGCACCGAAGTCGCCGGTGTCCATCGCCAGCAGCACGCGCTCGGCGGCCTGCTTGCCGAGCCCCACGCCGAACTGGTCAAAGGAATTGACGTTCCAGAGCACGCCCTGCACGTAGGCGCGGTGCTCGTACAGCGCGAGCAACGCGCCCAGGTGGAACGGATCCAGCCGCGGCACGATCAAGGTGTTGCTGGGCCGGTTGCCCGCATACACGCGCGCCGCCACCGCCGCCTGCATCTCGGTATCCGCCACCTTGCCCTGCAGCTCCTGGCAGACGCGGTCGGAACCCTTGCCGCGCAGCATCGCGGCGCCCTGCGCGAGGCCATTGGCCAGCAGCGCGCGGTGTTGCTCGGCCAGGGCATGTCCGGCTTCCTGCACCAGCACGAAATCCACCGGGTGGATCGTGGTGCCCTGGTGGAGCATCTGGAAATACGCGTGCTGGGTGTTGGTGCCGACGTCGCCCCACAGCACCGGCGTGGTCGCGTAGTCCACCGGCTCGCCATTCACGTCGACGCTCTTGCCGTTGGATTCCATCTCGAGCTGCTGCAGCCAGGGCGTGAAGCACTGCAGGCGCTGCGAATACGGCGCCATCACGTGGCTGACGCTGCCGAGAAAATTGGTGTTCCAGATGCCGAGCAGGCCCATGATGACCGGCAGGTTGCGCGAGGGCTCCGCCAGCCGGAAATGCTCGTCCATGGCGTGCGCGCCCGAGCGCAGCTCGCCGAAGCGCTGCGCGCCGATGGCAAACAGGATCGGCAGGCCCACCGCCGACCACAGCGAATAGCGGCCGCCCACCCAGTCCCAGAACTCGAAGGTCTGCCCGGCGGCCATGCCGAACTTCTGCGCCTCGGCGAGGTTGGCCGTGACCGCCACGAACTGGCGCAGCACGGCCGGCGTGCCGCCCGCAGCCTGCAGCCAGTCCCGCACGGCCAGCGCGTTCAGCGTGGTTTCCTGCGTCGTGAAAGTCTTCGAGGTGACGATGAACAGCGTGGACTGCGGCTTGAGCCGGCCCAGCAGGTCCGAGATCGGCGCGCCGTCCACGTTGGAGATGAAGTGCGTGCGTAGCGGGCCGCCGCAGGGCGACAGCGCATCGCAGACGAAGCGCGGTCCGAGGTCCGAGCCGCCGATGCCGATGTTGACCACGTCGGTGATGCGCTCGCCGGTCCAGCCGCGCCAGGCGCCGCTGCGCACCTCCTCGGTGAACTGCTCCATTCGCGCGAGCACGGCCTGGATGTCGGCCATGACGTCGCGGCCCTCGTACATCACCGGCCGGCCCGAGACATTGCGCAGCGCCACGTGCAGCGCGGGCCGCTTCTCGGTGACGTTGACCGGCTCGCCGGCGTACATGCGCGCGATCGCGCGCGGCAGCTTGCGCGCCTCGGCCAGCTTGGCGAGCAGTTCGAGCGTCTCGCGGCTGATGCGCTGCTTCGAGTAATCGAGGAAGAGGCCGGCGGCCTCCGCGCAGTCGCGGTCGGCGCGCAAGGGCTCGTCCGCGAACAGTTGCAAGAGGGATTTCGCGCGGATCTGCGCGGCGTGGGCCTGCAGCGCTTGCCAGGCGGCGCTATTCGTGAGTTCGGACATGCCGCCAAGTATAGGCAGCACGGCGGGCTGTCACCGCTTTTGCTCCGTGGCTCGGCGAGCCGCGGCTTGGATTCGCTCGCCATGTCTCGCTCACCCTGCGCCGCGCCCCTGCGGGGCTCTGGCTCGCCTGCGCTTTACCTACGCAA
Source organism: Gammaproteobacteria bacterium (assembly GCA_043767605.1). Taxonomy (GTDB): domain Bacteria; phylum Pseudomonadota; class Gammaproteobacteria; order Nevskiales; family Nevskiaceae; genus JACPFV01. The sequence continues at coordinate 236 of JAYUGN010000023.1, read as the reverse complement.
AAGCGGTTACGCCCGGCTCGCCACGGCGCGCGCGTCAGCGCGAACGGACGATCCGCAGGCCCGGCTTGCCCGGCAGCGCGCGACGCTCGGCCGGCAGGTGCAGGCGCTCGAGGCGCTCCACGCAGCGGTCCAGCGCCTGGCCGATCAGCACCTGGTTGCGGACCATGGAGATCCGCGCCCAGGTGGCGCGCTCGCCTTCGAGGATGAAGCGCTCCACGTCCTCGAGTTTCGGGTTC
>JAYUGN010000022.1:0-19505 GCA_043767605.1 Gammaproteobacteria bacterium | reverse complement strand
CCGCCGCAGTCTTCGCGTCGCGCACGCCGAAGCCCACCGCCACCGGCAGCGACGTGTGCTCACGCACCTGCCTGACTTTCGCCGCCACGCTCCTGACGTCGAGTGCCGCCGAGCCCGTCACGCCCTTGAGCGAGACGTAATAGAGGTAGCCGCTGCCCGCCTTGGCGATGGCTGCGATGCGCGCGGGCGGACTGGTCGGCGCCAGCAGGAAAATGCCGTCGAGGCCGGACGCCTTCAGCGCCGGGGCGAACTCGGGCGATTCCTCGACCGCGAGGTCCACCACCAGCACGCCGTCCACGCCGGCTTCGCGCGCGCGGCGCGCAAACGTATCAAGGCCCATGGTCTCGATCGGGTTGAGATAACCCATCAACACGACGGGGGTCACCGCGTCCTTCCTGCGAAAGTCCGAGACCATCGCCAGCACTTTGGCGAGCGTGGTGCCCGCCGCCAGCGCCCGCTCGCAGGCAAGCTGGATCACCGGGCCGTCGGCCATCGGGTCCGAGAACGGCATGCCGAGCTCGATGACATCCGCGCCGCCCGCGACCAGGCCGTGCATCAGCGCAACCGTGTGCTTCGGATGCGGATCGCCCGCGGTGATGTACGGGATCAGGCCCTTGCGGCCCGAGGCCTTCAGCGCGTCGAACACCACCTTCAGCCGGGTTCTCACGTGAGCTTGATGCCTTCGAGCTTGGCGATCGTGAAGATGTCCTTGTCGCCACGGCCGGACAGGTTCACGACGATGTTCTTGTCCTTGCCCAGTTTGGGCGCCAGTTTTTTCGCGTGCGCCAGCGCGTGCGAGGACTCCAGCGCCGGGATGATGCCCTCGACGCGGGTCAGTTCGTGGAATGCCGCCAGCGCCTCGGCGTCGGTGGCGGACACGTAGTTCACGCGGCCACAGTCCTTCAGGAACGAATGCTCGGGGCCGACGCCGGGGTAATCGAGGCCCGCCGAGATCGAATGCGTGCCGATGATCTGTCCGTCGGCATCGGCCATTACGTAGGTGCGGTTGCCGTGCAGGACGCCGGGCCTGCCGGCGGAGAGCGGCGCGGCGTGCTTGCCGGTTTTAATGCCGAGACCGCCGGCTTCGACGCCGTACATCGCCACGCCTGCGTGGTTCAGGAACGGGTGGAACAGGCCGAGCGCATTGCTGCCGCCGCCGACGCAAGCGACCAGCGCGTCCGGCAATTTGCCGAGCTGCTCGCGCGACTGCGAGAGTACTTCGCGGCCGACGATGGCGTTGAAGTCGCGTACCAGCATGGGGTACGGATGCGGGCCGGCGACGGTGCCGATCACGTAGAACGTGTTGTCCACGTGGGTGACCCAGTCGCGCAGCGCTTCGTTCATCGCATCCTTCAGCGTGCGCGTGCCGCTGGTGACCGGCACGACCGTCGCCCCGAGCAGCTTCATTCGAAACACGTTCGGCGACTGCCGCTCGATGTCGTCGATGCCCATGTAGACCACGCACTCGAGCCCGAGCCGCGCGGCGATCGTCGCGGCGGCCACGCCATGCTGGCCGGCACCGGTCTCCGCGATGATCCGCGTCTTGCCCAGGTGCTTGGCCAGCAGGGCCTGGCCGACCGTGTTGTTGATCTTGTGCGCACCGGTGTGGTTCAGGTCCTCGCGCTTGAGCAGGATCTGTGCGCCCTTCCATTTCTTCGTGAGCCGCCCGGCCGGGTACAGCGGCGAGGGCCGGCCCACGTAGTGCTTCAGGTCGTGGTCGAGTTCGGCACGGAACGCGGGGTCGTCCTTCAGGCGCGCGTACGCATCCTCGAGCGCGCGCAGCGGCTCCATCAGCGTCTCGGCGACGAAACGCCCGCCGTACGGGCCGAAATGCCCGCGCGCATCGGGGCCGTCGAACTTCGGCGGGCCGGGCTTATCGGGCATCGGCCTTGCGTACCGCTTCGATGAAGCTGCGCATCCTTTCCTGATCCTTAATTCCGTGACCCAGGTCTCGTGACTCGATGCCCGAAGACACATCCACCGCGTAGGGCCGGACGCTTGCGATCGCCGCGCCAACATTCTCCGGCGTCAACCCGCCGGCCAGCACCACCGGCGCCCCGAAATCCTTCGGCACCCTTGCCCAATCGAACGTCTTGCCCTGCCCGCCCGCCTCGCCCGGCGCGTGCGCGTCGAGCAGGAATGCCGCGGCGCCCGGATATTGCCGGGCGAAGCCGGCGAGATCCACCGCCTGCTTCATCGCCACCGCGCGCAGGTAGCCCGCCCCGAAACCCTCGCAGAACGCCGGCGTTTCCTCGCCATGGAACTGCGCGATCGCCGGGTGCAGCGCCTGCAACACATCCTTCACCCGCGCCGCGGATGCCGTGCGGAACAGCGCCACCGCCGTGACGAAGGCCGGCAGGCGGCGGCGGATCATAGCGGCCTGCGCCGGCTCGATAAAGCGCGCGCTCTGGTCGTCGAAGACGAAGCCCAGGGCGTCGGCGCCCAGCGCCACTGCGGCGTCGGCGTCCTGCGGCCGCGTGATGCCGCAGAACTTCACGCGCGTCCTCATGCCAGCGCCCCGGGAAACCACGGCGCGGGCGGCAGCGGAATGCCGAATTCGGCTGGATACTCCGGGCCGACGAAGTACAGGCCGCGCGCATCCGCCGTCACGCCGCCCTTGGCGCGCTCGCGGGAGTCCAGCACGGTCTTCGCCCAGCTTTCGGGTTGGTCGCCCTTGCCAATGGCGAGCAGCACGCCGGTGATGTTGCGGACCATGTGATGCAGGAAGGCGTTGGCCTGCACATCGATCACGACGAACTCGGCGTGGCGCCGCACGACGATGGCCTGGACCGTGCGCACGGGCGACGGCGCCTGGCAGTCGGAATCGCGGTAAGCCGAGAAATCATGCTCGCCGACAAGCGCCTGCGCCGCGCGGTGCATGGCGGGCGCGTTGAGCGTGTCGATGGCCCAGCCGGCGCGGTCGTCCAGCAGCGCAGAGCGGGCGCGTCCACACCGCAGCACGTACCGGTAGCGCCGCGACAGCGCGCTGTAGCGCGCATGGAACTCCTGCGCGGCGGGCTGGACCCAGCAGAGCGAGATGTCGCGAGGCAGTTCCTTGTTGGCGCCGAGCAGCCAGGCATAGGCGCTGCGGGGCGCCGCGGATTCGAAGTGGATGACCTGCCCCAGCGCGTGCACGCCGGCGTCCGTGCGGCCGGCACAGATCACGGTGAGGGCGTGATTGGCAATGCTGGAAAGCGCCTGCTCGACGCGCTGCTGCACGCTGGGCGCGTGGTTCTGGACCTGCCAGCCGGAATATGCAGTCCCGCGATACTCGACACCCGCCGCCCAGCGCTGCAACTTGGGACGATTAGGCCGGAACGCGCTTGAGCAGTTCCTGCGCTTCGGTTTTCTGCTGTGCGTTGCCCTGCGCCACGACTTCGTTCAGCAGGCTCTTGGCCATGTCGTTGTCGCCCATGTCGATGTAGGCACGCGCGAGGTCGAGCTTTGTGCTGGATTCGTCACCGCCGCCATCGCCGCCGATGTCCCCGGACAGTTCCACGGACTCGCCGCCACCGGCGGGTGCCGCGGGCGTTTCGCCACCCAGGTCGAAGTCGGCCAGGTTCAGGTCGCCGCCCGTGTCCGCAGCGGCGGCCGGCGCCGATGCAACGGCGGCGGCAGGTGTGTCCATCGAAAGGCTGCCCAGGTCGAACTCGATGCCGCCTTCCGCGGGTGCGGCGGCGACCGCCACCGGTGCCGGGGTGGCGGCAGGCATGTCGAGCTGGACGTCTTCAAGCTTGAAATCAAGACCGTCACCCGCGGGAGCGGCCGCCGGCGCCGCGACTTCAGGCGCGATGGGGTCGTCGAACGAAAGATCCACGGTGCCCGTCGTGTTGACGGCGCCGCCCGCGAACAGGTCGTTGCCCGGCGCGATCTGCGAGCCGAGCAGCGCGATCTTCTGCCATTCGGCTTCAGGCAGCTGCGCCTTGAGTTCCCGGGCGACTTCGACGAACTCGTTGGACTTGCTCGCCTCGAAATAGATTTCCGCGAGCTTGACGCGTGCGTCGGTGCGCTTCGGATCCTTCTGCAGCGCCTGCTTGAGCAGCAGCGCGGCTTCGTCGTACAGGCCATAAGCGCGGTGGAACTCGGCTTCGGACACCGGATCGCCGGCGTCGAGGTTGATCTGGACGGTTTCGTTGGCGAAATTGCCGGTGACGTCAAAATCCACCTTGTGGCCGCCGGTGCTGGCCGCCGCCGGTTCCTGGATCTGCGTCTGCTGGAAGGTCTGCTGCAGTGCCTGCGCGCCGGGAGACTGCATCGTCTGCTGCATCGTCTGCGCCGCCATGACCTGCGTCGCGGCGATCTGCGGCGTTGGCGCCATCTGCGTCACCGCCTCGTCGGCCATCTGCCCGGTCGAGGTCGTGGTCGGTGCGACCAGGGTGGCGTCGCCATCGCCCGACGCCGCCGGCGCGGCCGACTTGCGCGAAGCGCGGTCGTAGGCCCACTTGGCGTAGATCTCGCCGATCTTGCGGAAGCCCAGCAAGCCGGCAATTACAAGAACAAACCCCGCCGCGGCGGGGATGAACCAGGGTTGGTCGACGAGGCCTTTGCCTCGGTCGATGACGTCCGCAAGGATGCTGCCGGTCTGGGCTTTCGGTGCCGGAGCGGCTGGCTTCTCGGCCGGCTTTGCGGCTTCGGGGGCGGGCGTGGGCTCAGCCGCCGGTTCTGGAGTGCTTGGCGCCGGCGTCGGTTCGGGTGTGGCCTGCGACAGCGTGCTGGTCGGCGGAGGAGCGACTTCAACCTTCGGGGCCGGCTCGGGTGCAGGCTCTGGCTTCTCAACCTTGGGTTCTGGCTTCGGCTCGGGCTTGGGTTCGGGAGCTTCGGCAATCTGCGTCGGCGGCGGCGTGTAGGCAGGCTCGGCCGGCGGAGCTTCGGCGCGCTTCGGCTCGGGCTTGGGAGCCGGCCTGGATGCGCGCGGAGCGGGCGTCGGCATGCTGCCGCCGTTACGCGCTGAAGCGACCTGGGACTTGGCGGACGCGGCATCCACCGCCCGGATCTCGTCGGCGGTCGGCACGCGCAGCGTGACGCCTTTCATCAGGCCGGTCAGCCGTCCGTGATCGAACGCGGCCGGGTTGGCGTTGTAGATCGCCACCTGCACCTGGTCCATCGTCAGCGAAGGATCGGGGCGCAGCTTGTAGGCGATGCTCCACAGGGTTTCCTGCGGGCTGGTCGGACCATAGGTACCGCCGCGGGTGCTCGCAATCGGGGCCGGCATGGGCGAAGGCGCGGATTCCGCGGGCGCCATCTGTGACTGTGCCGGCTCGGTGCCGGCGGCAGGAGCTTCCGAACTTTCAGGTGCGGGCTGGGGGGTCGCCGGCACCATGGCGGCCTTGGGCCGCGGCGGCGCCGATCCCATCGACGGCGGATCCAGCAGGATCGTGTATTCGCGCAGGATGCGGCCACCGATCCAGCGCACGTCCAGCAGGAAGCTCACGAAAGGCTCGCGCGCGATCGCCTTGCTGGTGACCTTGATGTAGCCGTCCTTGATCTCGAAGCGCAGCGCGGACAACCACTCCGTGCGTTCCATGCCGGCGCGGTCGAACTCATCATTGCTGGCAAGCTCGACAGTGGCGCCTTCCAGGTCGCCGGGCTTGCTGGTGGCCACCGGAATCGTGGCGGCCAGGGTCTGGTTCAGGTGCGAGGTGACATCAATCTCGCCCAAGGCTACGGCGTGGGCAAAACCGGCCCAACCGACAAAGGCCAGTGCGAACAAGCGGGCGCGCATTCTCGTCATTCCTGCTCCCAATCCCCTGCCCCTTTATGACTCCACACTGAGAGTAATACATTATTTTGTTGTTGTAACCCCTTTTATAATCTAGGAAAGCTGCCCCTGAGTCAACGGGGGTCCCAGGGGCTGGCAAGGGCTTAAAGGTGGTCCCGGATCAGGATTTCCGCGATCTGGACGCTGTTGAGCGCTGCCCCCTTGCGCACATTATCGGCGACGACCCACAGGTTCAAGCCTCGCGGGTGCGAAATATCCTCGCGGATGCGACCCACGAACACGGCATCCTCATGGGCGGCCTCCGTGACGGCGGTCGGATAGCCGCCGTTCTTGCGCTCATCCAGGACAGTCACGCCCGGAGCCTTCGCCAGCAGCGCGCGGGCCTCGGCGGCCGTGATCTTCTTGCGGGTTTCGATGTGCACGGCCTCGGAGTGGCCGTAGAACACCGGCACCCTGGCGGCGGTGGCGTTCACCTTGATGGTGTCGTCGCCCAGGATCTTCTGGGTCTCCCACACCATCTTCATCTCTTCCTTGGTGTAGCCGTTGTCCATGAAGACGTCGATGTGGGGCAGCACGTTGAAGGCGATCTGCTTGGCGTAGACCTTGCAGTCGATGGACTGCCCGTTCAGGGCCGCCGCGCTCTGCTGGACCAGCTCATCGATGGCCGGCTTGCCGGTGCCCGACACAGACTGGTAGGTGGCGACATTGATGCGCTCGATGCCCACCGCGTCGTGGATGGGCTTGAGCGCAACCAGCATCTGGATGGTCGAGCAATTCGGGTTGGCGATGATGCCGCGGTTCTTGTACTGGGCGATCGCCTGCGGGTTCACTTCGGGCACCACCAGCGGAATGTCCTTGTCGTAGCGGAACTGGCTGGTGTTGTCGATGACGATGCAGCCGGCGGTCGCGGCCTTCGGCGCATAGACCTTCGAGACCTCGGCGCCCGGCGAGAACAGGCCGATCTGCACTTTCGAGAAATCAAACTTCTCGAGGTCCTGCACCTGCAACTCGGTGTCGCCGAAATCCACGAACTCACCGGCCGAGCGGCTGCTGGCCACGGCGTAGACCTTGCCGTACGGAAAGCGGCGATGGAACAGGATTTTCAGCATCTCCTCGCCCACCGCGCCGGTTGCGCCCACCACTGCCACATCGTATGTCTTGCTCATAGTCTCTCGATCACCGCGTTGCCCATCTCGGAAGTTGAGGCGGCCCGTTCGCCGGGTCGCGCAATATCTTTGGTTCGCAGGCCGGCGGCAAGTGCGCCCTTCACCGCCGTCTCGACCGGATCGGCAAGATCCGGTCGCTTGAGGCTGTAGCGCAGCAGCATGGCCAGCGACAGGATCGTCGCCAGCGGATTGGCGATGTGCTTGCCGGCGATGTCCGGCGCGCTGCCGTGCACCGGCTCGTACAGCCCGCGCCCCGTTGCGTCGAGCGAGGCCGAGGGCAGCATGCCAATCGAGCCGGTCAGCTGCGCGCCGATGTCGGAAAGGATATCGCCGAAGAGGTTGCCGGTGACGATAACGTCGAACTGTTTCGGCGCGCGCACCAGTTGCATCGCCGCGTTGTCCACGTACAGGTGGCTGAGCTTCACGTCCGGGTAGGTCTTGTGCACGCGTTCGGCGACTTCGCGCCAGAGCTGGCTGGACTCCAGCACGTTGGCCTTGTCGACCGAGCAGACTTCGCGCCGGCGCAGGCGCGCGTAGATGAACGCGCTGTGCAGGATCCGCTCGATCTCGGGCTCGCTGTAGCGCTCGGTGTTGAATCCAACCCGCACGCCCACCCCATTGATGACCTCCGTGGCGATCCCGCGCGGCTGGCCGTAATAAATGCCGCCGGTCAGTTCGCGCACGATCAGGAGGTCGAGGCCGCGCAGCACTTCGGCCTTCAGCGTGCTCGCCTCGGCCAGTTCGTCGAAACACAGGCAGGGCCGCAAGTTGGCGTAGAGGCCCAGTTCCGAACGGATCTTCAGCAGGCCACGCTCGGGGCGGATCTCGCGCGGCAACGTATCCCACTTCGGGCCGCCGACCGCGCCCATCAGGATGGCATCGCTGTTGCGCGCCTTGGCGAGTGTTTCGTCGGGTAGCGGCGAGCCGTGGGCGTCGATGGCGGCGCCGCCGATCAGGCCGTGCGCAAGCTCGACCGGGAAGTTGTGCTTGCGCTGCAGGGTTGCGATGACCTTGGTGGCTTCGGCCACGACTTCCGGGCCGATGCCATCGCCCGGCAGGATCAGCAGCCTGTAATTCACGTAAACAGCCAGGGCGCGCTTGCCTTGCGCTTCGCCTCGTAGGCGCGGATCTCGTCCGCGTGCTGCAGCGTCAGGCCGATCTCGTCGAGACCCTCGATGAGCTTGTGCTTGCGCAGCGCGTCGATCTCGAAGGCCGCTTCGGCCTTGCTCCAGCGCACGGCCTGCGCCGGCAGGTCCACGGTGATGGACAGCGCAGGATTCGCGGCCACCGACTCGAACAGGGCATCGACCGTCGCCGCCGGCAGCACCACCGGCAGGAAGCCGTTCTTGTGGCAGTTGCTGAAGAAGATGTCGGCGAAGCTCGAAGCGATCACGCAGCGGAAGCCCGCATCGGCCAGCGCCCAGACTGCGTGCTCGCGCGAGGACCCGCAACCGAAATTCTCCCGCGCGAGCAGGATCGAGGCGCCCCGATGCGCAGGAAGGTTCAGCACGAAATCGGGGTTGGGCCGGCGCGTTGCCGGATCGACCGAGAGATCGCCCGGGTCGAGGTAACGCCAGTCGTCGAACAGGAAGGGCCCGAAGCCGGTGCGGCGGATGGACTTCAGGTACTGCTTCGGGATGATCGCGTCGGAGTCCACGTTGGCGCGATCCAGCGGCGCCGCGGTGCCGGTGACGGTGCTGAATGGCTTCACGAGAAAGTCCTCACGTCCACGAAATGTCCCGCGATGCCCGCGGCGGCGGCCATGGCCGGCGAGACCAGGTGCGTGCGTCCGCCCTGCCCTTGCCGGCCCTCGAAGTTGCGGTTGCTGGTCGAGGCACAACGTTCGCCCGGCTCGAGCCGGTCGGCGTTCATCGCCAGGCACATGGAGCAGCCGGGCTCGCGCCACTCGAAACCGGCGGCGCGAAAGACCGCATCGAGGCCTTCGGCCTCCGCCTGTTGCTTCACCAGGCCCGAGCCGGGCACGACCAGGGCCAGCTTCACGCTCGCCGCCTTCCTCCGGCCCCGCACCACCTCGGCCGCCGCGCGCAGGTCTTCGATGCGGGCGTTGGTGCAGGAGCCGATGAAGACCTTGTCGATGCCGATCTCGCCCATCGGCGTCTTCGCCGACAAGCCCATGTAGTTCAAGGCCCGCTGCCAGCCTTCGCGGCGCACGGCGTCAGTGGCGTCAGCCGGGTCCGGCACCTGGCCACCGATCTCGACCACCATTTCCGGCGAGGTGCCCCAGGTGACCTGGGGCTGGATCTCCGAGGCCTTCAGTTCGATCGTGCGATCAAACGTCGCGCCGGCATCGCTGCGCAGCGTGCGCCAGGCGGCCACCGCGGCATCCCAGTGCGCACCCTGCGGCGCCAGCGGCCGGCCGCGCAGGTATTCGATCGTCTTGTCGTCCACGGCGATCAGGCCTGCGCGGGCGCCGGCCTCCACGCTCATGTTGCAGACCGTCATGCGGCCTTCCATGGAGAGCGCCTCGATCGCCTCGCCGGCGAATTCCAGCGTGTAGCCGGTGCCGCCCGCGGTGCCGATGCGACCGATAATCGCCAGCACGATGTCCTTGGCCGTGATGCCGCGGCCCACCTGGCCATTGACGCGGATCAGCATCGTCTTCGTCTTCTGCAGGACCAGCGTCTGGGTGGCGAGCGCGTGCTCCACCTCGCTCGTGCCGATGCCGAAGGCCAGCGCGCCGAAGGCGCCGTGGGTCGAGGTATGCGAATCGCCGCAGACGATGGTCATGCCCGGCAAGGTCGCGCCCTGCTCCGGCCCGATCACGTGGACGATGCCCTGGCGGACGTCGTTGAGCCCGTACAGCGTCACGCCGTACTCGCGGCAGTTGGCCTCGAGCGCCTGCACCTGCGCGCGCGAGATCGGGTCCGCGATGCCCGCGCTGCCGCCGGCCCGCGCGGTGGTCGGCACGTTGTGGTCGGGTACGGCAAGGTTGGCGCCCACCCGCCAGGGCAAGCGCTGCGCCAGGCGCAGGCCGTCGAAGGCCTGCGGGCTGGTGACTTCGTGCACCAGGTGCCGGTCGATGTAGACCAGCGTGGCGCCCCCCATGTCGCGCACGGCGTGGGCATTCCAGATCTTGTCGTAAAGCGTCGAGGGGCTCATGGGCCGGCATCCTAGGCCCGTGCCCGCAATTACTCAAATGAATGTTTTACATGTTTTCCATTCGTCTACGTTATGCTTTAACCCATGGACCTGCAGAGCCTTTCGGCCTTCCTCGCCATCACCGAGGCCGGCTCCATTTCCGGCGCCGCCCGCCGCCTGCACCTGTCGCAGCCGGCCATCAGCAAGCGGCTGTCCGGGCTCGAGTCCCGGCTCGGCCACCGCCTGTTCGACCGCATCGGCCGGCGCGTGCAGCTGACCCCGGCCGGCGCGCAACTGCGTCCGCACGCCGAGCGCGTGCTGCAGGACCTCGAGGACGGGCGGCGCGCGATGTCGCACTTGTCCGACCGGGTGGCAGGCCGGCTGTCCATCGGCACCAGTCACCACATCGGCCTGCATCGCCTGCCGTCGGTGCTGAAGGCCTACACGCACGCCCACCCGGACGTGGATCTCGACCTCCACTTCATGGATTCCGAAGTGGCCTGCCGCGCCATCGTCGCCGGCCAGCTCGAGCTCGGCATCGTCACGCTGCCGACCGAGCCGATCCCGGAACTGGAGATGCGAAAAATCTGGAACGATCCGCTCGCCGTGGTGGTCTCGGCGCGCCATCCGCTGGCGCGCAAGCGGCGCGTGTTGCTGGCGCAGCTCGCGGATCTGCCCGCGCTGCTGCCTGACGAGGCGACCTACACCCACCGGATCGTCACGGCAGAGCTCGCGCGCCACGGCGTGGTGCCGCGGGTGCGTCTGGCCACCAATTACCTCGAGACGCTGAAGATGCTGGTGAGCATTGGCCTGGGCTGGTCGGTGCTGCCTCGCACGATGCTCGACCGCAGCCTGCGCGCCCTCAACACCCCGGGCTTTGCGCCGAAGCGCGCGCTCGGCATGGTCTGGCACCGGCGTCGCACGCTGTCGGCGCCGGCGCAGCAGCTCATCGCCCGGCTCGAGGCCGAATAAAAACGGATTTTTTTACGGTTCGTCCGGCAGCGCGCGCCAGGCGATGAACCAGCCCAGCAAGGCGCTGGCCGCGGCGCAGTAGAAAATCGCCTCGGGCGAGACGTGTTGCCAGAGGTAGCCACTGCCCAGGCTGCCCACCGAACCGCCGACGCCGTAGGCCGCCGCGTTGTAGAACGCCTGGCCCCGCCCCTGCAGCGAGCCCGGAAAATACTGCTGGACGTAGTACACCGCCAGCGCGTGGTAGGCGCCAAAGGTCAGCGCGTGCGAGAGCTGCAGCAGCACCAGCAGCGGCAGCGATTCCACCACCAGCGGCGTCAGCAGCCAACGCACGGCCGTGGCCGAGAGCACGAACAGCATCAGCCTGCGCGCGCCGACCGCGCCGATCAGCCTTCCCATCACGACGAACAGGCCGATCTCGGCAAGCACGGCCAGTGCCCACAGGAAGCCGGCGGTGCCGCGCGTATAGTCGTGGCGCGCCAGGAACAGCGTGAAGAAGTTGTAGTACGGCGCAAATGACAGCTGCGACAGCAGGCAGGCCGCCAGCAGGGCCTGCACGCCCGGCCGCTTGAGCACGCTCATGATCGGCACCGGCGGCTCGTGGCTCGGCTGCAGCGCCGGCACTTCCGGCACGGTCCAGGCCGACACGGCCATCGCCACGAACAGCGCCGCCACGAACCAGGGCAGCGGCAGCATGCCGGAGGCATCGAGCAGGGGGCCGAGCGCGAGTACGGCCACGACAAATCCGACCGAGCCCCACAGCCGCACGCGGCTGTAGTCGCCGCGGTGCGGCGACAGGTGGATCAGCGCCACGACTTCGAACTGCGACAGCATTGCGTGCCAGAAGATCGAGTACGCCATCATGAAGAACGCGACCCAGAAGCGCTGCGCAGAGAACGGGATGCAGAGGAACAAGGCCAGCGACACCAGCGCCGCGTAGCGGATCATCGTCATGCGCCGGCCGGAGGTGTCAGCCCACCAGCCCCAGGCGATCGGCATGATCGAGCGCGTCAGGCCCATCAGCGCGTAGGCCACCCCCATCTGCGACGCGGAAAAACCGCGCGCCTCGAGGTACGGCGACCAGTACGGCATGAAGGCGCCGACGGTCGCGTAGTAGAAAAAATAAAAGCCCGAGAGGCGGGCGTGGAGAGACTGTTGGGTCAGGGCGATCGCGGCCATGGGCCGCTCCTACACGTCGTCCTGCCCGGCTTCGCGCGTGGCGCCCGCGGCGCCCGGCGCCTGCGCGGCCTGCGCGGCGATGCGCGGCGCCGGCGATTTCACGTCGGCGTTCTGCGCCCGATGGCGCAGGAAGTGGTCCATCAGCACCAGCGCCACCATCGCCTCGGCGATCGGCGTGGCGCGGATGCCCACGCAGGGATCGTGGCGCCCGGTCGTGCGCACCGTCGCCGCGTTGCCGTCGATGTCGATGGAACGGCCCGGCGTGGTGATGCTGGAGGTCGGCTTGATGGCGATCGAGCAGCGCAGGTCCTGGCCGGTGGAAATGCCGCCGGCCACGCCGCCGGAATGGTTGGCGAGGAAGCCTTGCGGCGTCATCTCGTCGCGGTGCGTGGTGCCGCGCTGGGCCACGGCGTCGAAGCCGTCGCCGATCTCGACGCCCTTGACCGCGTTGATGCTCATCAGCGCGTAGGCGAGGTCGGCGTCGAGCCGGTCGTACACCGGCTCGCCGAGGCCCGGCGGCAGGCCGCTGGCTTCCACGTTGATGCGCGCGCCGACCGAGTCGCCGTCCTCGCGCAGCGTCGTGATGTATTGCTCCAGCTCGGGCACGCGCGAGGCATCCGGGCAGAAGAAGGGATTTTTCCCGACCTCCTCCCAGGACTTGAGCTCGAGCTTGAGCGCTCCGATCTGCGCGCAATAACCGCGGATCTCGACGCCGAGCCGCTCGCGCAGGTACTTGCGCGCCACCGCGCCGGCAGCGACGCGCACCGCGGTTTCGCGCGCGCTCGAACGGCCGCCGCCCCGATGGTCGCGGCGGCCGTATTTCTGGATGTAGGCGTAGTCGGCGTGGTTGGGCCGGAACACGTCCTTGATCTTCTCGTAGTCGCGCGAGCGCGCGTCCAGGTTGCGGATCAGCAGCGCGATCGGCGTGCCGGTGGTGACGCCCTCGAACACGCCCGAGAGGATCTCGACCGTGTCGTCCTCCCGGCGCTGCGTGACGTAGCGCGACGTGCCCGGCTTGCGCCGGTCGAGGTCCCGCTGGATGTCCTGCGCGGTCAGCGCCAGGCCCGGCGGGCAACCGTCCACCACGCAGCCGATCGCCGGCCCGTGCGACTCGCCGAAGCTTGTCACGCAGAACAGCGTGCCCAGCGTGTTGCCGCTCACGGCTGCGAACTCCACTCGTCCAGATCGTCGCGCGAAATCACGAACACTCCGTCACCGCCCCGCTCGAATTCCGGCCAGGTGACCGGGATTTTCGGGAAGCGCTTCTCGAATTCTGGGACAGATCCACCGACTTCGCACACCAGCAGTCCCTCCTGGGTGAGGTGCCTGGGCGCCTCGCGCAGGATCCGCGTGACGATGTCCATGCCGTCCTTGCCGGATTCCAGCGCCCGCTTCGGCTCGTGCTGGTACTCGGCCGGCATCGACTTCCAGCGCGCGGTCGGCACGTAGGGCGGGTTGCTGACGATCAGGTCGTAGGTCCTGCCCTTCAGCGCCGCGAACAGGTCCGACTCCACCGCCGTGACTCGCTTGCCGACGTCGTGGCGCGCGATGTTCAGCGCGAGGTTGCGCAGCGCGGCCGCATCGATCTCCACCGCGTCGACCCTGGCCTCCGGAAAGGCCAGCGCCATCGCAATCGCGATGCAGCCACTGCCCGAGCACAGGTCGAGGATCCGGCCGGGCTCGTCCATCCGCAGCCAGGGCTTGAAGCCGCGCTCGATCATCTCGGCGATCGGCGATCGCGGCACCAGCACGCTGGGATCCACCTTGAACGACAGGCCGGCAAAATACGCCTCGCCGGTCAGGTAGGCCGCAGGCTTGCGCGTGCGCACACGGGCCGCGAGCAGCTTGTGGACCTCGCGGCGCTCGGCTGGCGTGAGTTCGGCGTCGAGGTAGGGCGCGGGGAGGTCGTGCGGCAGCTTCAGCACCCAGGTCACCAGGTGGAAGGCTTCGTCGAGGGCGTTGTCGGTGCCGTGGCCGAAGTGCAGGCCCGCACGGCCGAATTCGCTGGCGCCCCAACGGACCCAGTCGCGAATCGTGCGCAAGGCCGGAGCAGGCATTTGTATAGTATGCGGGGCGCCGCTCCCCGGCTCAATCACATCCCGGAGTTTTTTCTTGAACGCTACGCGCGCGCTGCTTCTCGCGGTGATCGGCGCCACCGCGCTGGCCGCAGGAATCTGGGCCGGCTCGCGCAGCCGTTCCACCCCGCCGGCCGCCGCGCCGACGAACGCCGTCGTCCTGCCCTCGCCGCGCGAGGTTGCGGACTTCGTGCTCGCCGACCAGGACGGCGCACCATTCACCCGCGAAAACCTCAAGGGCCGCTGGAGCCTGCTGTTCGCGGGCTTCACGCACTGCCCGGACGTCTGTCCGACGACGCTGGGCGTCATGAAGGCCGTGGGCCAGCGCCTGCCGGCGGACGCCGCCGCGCTGCAGATGATCTTCCTGTCGGTCGATCCGGAGCGCGACACGCCGGAGACGCTCAAGCGCTATGTGGGCTACTTCAGCCCCACGCTGCTGGGCATCACCGGCGAGTCTGTGCAGCTCGACCGCCTGACCGCCAGCCTGGGCCTCGCTTACATGAAGGTGCCGGGCACGAGCGCCACCGACTACAGCGTGGACCATTCGGCCGCGCTGGCCCTGATCAACCCGGATGCGCAGGTCACCGCGTATTTCCAGCCGCCGCACCTCGCCGAGACGCTGGCGGCCGACCTCGCCCGCCTCATCGGCACCGCGCCGGCCTGCGCGGGACTCGAGGTCCGGGATGCGTGGATTCGCGAAGCGCCCCCCGGCGCCGGCATGACGGCCGGCTATGCCCAGTTGCTCAACCGCGGCTCGGCCACGCTGCGCATCGACGGCGCAACGTCGGGTTTTTTCGGCGACGCCAGCCTGCACCGCACGACGCTGGTGAACGGCAGCTACGTCATGGAGCCGGTGCCGGTGCTGGAAATTCCGGCCGGCGCCAGCGTGCTGCTGGCGCCCAACGGCCTGCACCTGATGCTGATGCAACCCTCACGCCCCTTGCGCGCCGGGGAGCGAGTCCCGGTATCTTTCAGCTGCGGCCAGAACAGGACCGGAATCGACTTCACCGTCAGGGCGGACATTCCATGATGAATCCAGGGCAACGGCAGAAAATCGGCGCGTTCTTCGATCGCCTGTTCGTCGCCTTCCATTCGCTGCTGCCGACGCATTTCCTGTCGTGGCTGATGTTCCACCTCGCGCAGGTCAAGAACGGCGCATTCAAGAACGCGTTCATCGGCAGCTTCGTGAAGCTCTACGGCGTGGATCTCAGCGAGGCCGAGCTCGAGCTGGTCAAGAACTATCCGGACTTCAACACCTTCTTCACGCGCGCGCTCAAAGCCGGCGCCCGCCCGCTCGACCCGGACCCCAAGTCGCTGATCTCGCCCGTGGACGGCACCGTCAGCCAGCTGGGGCCCGTGCGCAACGGCGCGATCATCCAGGCCAAGGGCATTGACTACACCGTGGCCGAACTGCTCGGCGGCTCAAAGGCCGCGGGCTTTTTCAATAAAGGCTCGTTTTGCACGATCTACCTCGCGCCGTACAACTACCACCGCATCCACATGCCGGCCAACGGCAAGATGCGCGAGTGGAGCTACGAGCCGGGCCGGTTGTTCAGCGTCAGTGCCCTGGCGCAGCGCACGATCCCGAAACTGTTCGCGCGCAACGAACGGGTCTGCGCGCTGTTCGAGACCGACCATGGCCCGCTGGCCGTGATCATGGTCGGCGCGCTGTTCGTCGGCAGCATCGAGACCGTCTGGAACGGCCGCGTTACGCCGCCGCACGGCCAGAAGGCCGGCGTCTACTCGCCGATGTCGTCCGTTGTGCTGCTGCGCGGCCGTGAACTCGGGCGCTTCAACATGGGCTCGACCGTGATCATCCTGGCGCCGCCGGGCATGGTGGCCTGGCGTCCCGAGCTCAAGCCCGGCGTGCCAGTGCGCATGGGCGCCAGCCTCGGCGCGCTGACCAAGATCCGCTGAGGCGCGCGCGACCCTTTCGCCGCACCGGGCATCAAATCCCATGACCAGAATTCTCCGCTCCCTCCTGATCGCCTTCGGCCTTGCTGGCGCGATGAACGCCGCCGCCGACACGAACCCGGTGGACCTGCCGCGCATCGGTGAACCGGCCGACACGGCGCTGTCGCCCGCCGAGGAAACGCGCATCGGCAGCAAGGTCACCGCCGAGCTGTATGCGCGCGATTACATCCTCGAGGATCCCGAGATCACCGAGTACATGGCCACCCTGGCGTGGAAGCTGGCCGCCGCCACCGAGGCCGAGCCGCCCGACCTGACCGTGTTCGTGATGAAGGACTCGCGCATCAACGCCTTCGCGCTGCCCGGCGGCTTCCTGGGCGTCAATGCCGGAACGATCACCAGCGCGCGCAACGAGAGCGAGCTGGCCGGCGTGGTGTCGCACGAGCTCGCGCACATCACCCAGCGCCACATCGCCCGCACCATCGAAGGTACGCAGACCGCCAACATCGCGACCTGGGCGGCGGTGCTGGCCGCGATCATCGCCGCCTCGGCCAACCCGGAGGTCATCGTTGCGGCGCTGTCGCTGGGCCAGGCCGCCAACTACCAGCGCGAAGTGAACTTCACCCGCGCCCACGAGCTCGAGGCCGACCGCATCGGCATCCGCACGATGGCCCGCGCGCATTTCGACCCGGAGGCGATGGCCACCTTCTTCATGCGGCTCGAGCAGCAGAGCCGCCTGTACGGCAACCAGGTGCCGGAATTCCTGCAGACGCACCCGGTCAACACGACCCGCATCAGCGAGGCGCGGATGCGCGCCGCGGCGATGCCGCAGCAGAAGGTGAAGGACCCGGTCGAGTTCGGCCTGATGCAGGCGCGGGCGCAGGCGCTGATCACCGAGCGACCGAGCCAGGCGGTGGAATTCTTCCAGGGCCGCCTCAACGGCAAGGCCGCCGCCGCCGAGGATCGGTACGGACTGGCGCTCGCCTACTGGCGCCTGGGCGACTACGCCAAGGCCCAGGCCGCGCTGAAGCCGGCGCTGGACGCTTACCCGCGCCAGCCGAATCTCGCCATGTTGAACGCGCGGATCGTCATGTCGCAGGGCAATCCCGGGGAGGCCATCACCCTGCTCGCCACCCGCCTTGAGCAGCATCCGCGCTATGCGCCGCTGATCCTCGAATACGCCGACACCCTGATCACGGCCGGCAAGCCCGAAGACGCGCGGCAGGTGCTGATCTCGCACGAGCAGGCGCTTGGCACGCGCATGGACACCTACCGTTTGCTGGCCTTCGCCGCGCGCGACTCGAACCACACCGTCGAGGCGCAGTACCAGATGTCGAACTACCTGTTCGAGCGCGGCGACGTCGGCGGGTCACTGGCGCAGCTCGACGCGGCCTTGCGGCTGAATTCGCTGACCCCGCAGGAGCGCTCGAAGCTGAAGGCGCGCCGCACCGAGATCGTGGGCGCCTCGCCCGACCTGCCGCGCCAGCAGCAACAGCCGCCGGGCCGCTGACGCTCAGTTCGAGGGCGCGGCGCTCTCGAATTCGCCCAGCGGGACGATCGTCGTCCACTGCTTGCAGCGCGGGCACTGCCAGAACAGCATCCCGGGCGTGAAGCCGCAGTGGATGCAGTGGTACGCCGGCCGCTTCTCCATCACCGCGCGCAGCGCCTTGCGCAGCCCGTCGATCAGGCTGGCGCTCTGCGGTGTCTGCCGGGCGATGCCCTCGAGCAACAAGTCGAGGCCGCGCCACTGCGGCTGCTGTTGCAGCCGCTCCATCAAATAGCCGCCGGGGTCCTGGCCCGCGAGCTGCAAGGCCTGGGCGCGCGCCAGCACGATCGCCGGGTGTTGCCACAGCTCCTCGGCATCCCGCAGGAAATTGCGCCACGCCGTCGGGTCGTCCAGTTTCTCGTAGCAGCGGCGCAGCGGCTCGACGATCTCGCTGATGAACTGCGGGTCCTGCTCCGGCACGCGCCGGTAGGCCTTGGCAGCCGCGGCGAAATCGCCCTCGGCCTCGTGCAACGATCCCGCCAGCAGGCTCGCACGCACACAGCCGGCGTGCTCGGACAGCGCGCGGCCGGCCAGCCGCAGCGCCTCCGGCAAGTCCTTGCGCTCGCGCGCCGATTCCGAGCGCTCGCAGTAGTACTGCCCGATCAGCGGCCGCAGGCTGGTGCTCTTCACCGCCTCCAGTTGTCGCGCGGCTTCCAGCGCCTGGCGCCAGTCGCGCACCTGCTCGTACAGCGCCAGCAGGCTCTCGAGCGCCGGCTGCAGGAACATGCCCTGCTGCACCAATTCACGGAACAGGGCTTCGGCGCGGTCGAGCAGGCCGGCCTTCAGGAAATCCTGCGCGAGCTCGAAGCGCGCCTGGTTGGCGTAGGCGGGCTTCAAGCCCGGTCGCGCCAGCAGGCTTTCGTGGATGCGCAAGGCGCGATCCACTTCGCCGCGCTTGCGGAACAGGCTGCCGAGCGTGAGGTGCAGCTCGACGGTCTCGTCGTCCACCTCCACCGCCTTCACGAACGCGGCGATGGCCTGGTCGGGATCCTGGTTGACCAGGTGGGTCAGGCCGGCGAGGTATTCCGGGCTGCGCAGCTCGGCCTGCTCGTGCGGGCGCGGCCAGCGCCGCGCGAGATACCAGCCCAGCGCGGCCCCCAGCGGCAGCAGCAGCCAGGCGACCGCGAGGCTATCCGGCATTTTTCATCGACGCCGGCGGTGGTGTGGGGGGCTTGGCGCCCGCGAGCGGCAGGCTGCGCAGGTTCTTCAGCTCGGCTTCGAGCTCTTGCACCCGGCTGGCCTGGCGACGCGTCTCGCGCCCCATCAGGAACATGCGCGCGACGCTGAGCAGCCACATGACCAGCAGCCCGCAGGTAAACGACAGGAGCAACAGCGCGATCAGCGGCAGCTCGACTTCGCCGGCGAGATAGTTGAAGGCGACGGGATGCCAGTTGTAGTAACTGACTGCGGCGCCCAGGCAGAAGGCGGACAAGAGCAACAGCGCGACCAGAAGGCGGACCACGGGATTCTCAGTCGCTGCGGCTCAGGTTCACCCGCTCGCGCATTTCCTTGCCAGGCTTGAAGTGCGGCACGTACTTGGCTGGAATCTCGACGGATTCCCCGGTTTTCGGGTTGCGGCCCACGCGGCTGGGCCGGTAGTGAAGCGAGAAGCTGCCGAAGCCGCGGATCTCGACGCGGTCGCGCTTGGCGAGGGCATCGCTGATCTGGTCGAGGACGAGCTTGACCGCCAGCTCCACATCCTTGTGCATCAGATGGGTCTGCTTGAGGGCCAGCCGTTCAATGAGTTCCGACTTGGTCATGGTGTCGCGTATCGGGTTGTTCCCGTAGGTGACTGACGATAAAGGAAAAAAAAAGGCCGCGCAAGCGCGGCCTTTTTCCTA
>JAYUGN010000021.1:0-7773 GCA_043767605.1 Gammaproteobacteria bacterium | reverse complement strand
CACCACGAAGAAGCCGGTCACCGCGAGGTTGACGATGGTGATCGGCAGCATCACTTTCCAGCCGAACGCCATCAGCTGGTCGTAGCGCGGTCGCGGGATCGCGCTGCGCAGCAGGATGAAGAACATGATGAAGAACATCGTCTTCACCCAGAACCAGAAGAAGGCGAACAGGTCGATGTTGAACAGCTTCCAGCCCGGCGAGGGCCCGAGCCAGCCGCCGCAGAACAGCGTGGTCAGCATGGCCGAGACCAGCACGACGGCCACGTACTCGCCGACGAAGAACATGCCGAATTTCATGCCGGAATATTCCGTGTGGAAGCCCGCGGTCAGCTCGTGCTCGGCTTCCGGCAGGTCCAGCGGCAGGCGGTGGGTCTCGGCCAGCCCCGCGATCAGGAAGGTCACGAAGCCGAAGAATTGCGAGAACAGGTACCAGTTCGGCAGGAAACCGAGGAAGTCGTGGCCGCGCTGCGCTTCGACGATGTCGTGGAGCGAGAAGCTGCCGGCCTGCACCACCACGCCCATCAGCGACAGGCCCATGAACACTTCATAGGTGATGGTCTGCGCCGTGGCGCGCATGGTGCCGAGCAGCGCGTACTTGTTGTTCGAGGCCCAGCCGCCCAGCATCACGCTGTACACGGCCAGCGAAGTCATCGCGAGGAAGAACAGCAGGCCCACGTTCCAGGTGCCGGCGACGGTCACGCCCGGCGCGAAGGGCACGACCGCGACCGCGAGCAGGATCGTCGCCATGACGATGGCCGGCGCGAGCACGAAGATCGCCTTGTCGGCGAACGGCGGGACCCAGTCATCCTTCATGAAGATCTTGATCATGTCGGCGACGACCTGGCCCAGGCCCAGCCAGCCGACGCGGTTCGGGCCGTAGCGGTCCTGCCACCAGCCGAGCGCGCGGCGCTCGACCCAGATCAGCAGTGCGGCCAGGCCCACGACCATCAGCAGGATCCCGACCACGATTAGCGGCTGTGGCAGGGGCGTGGTGAAGAATGCGATCACGCCTTGCCCCCAAAGCTCACCGGCGTGTCGGGCGCCAGCGAAGGCACGCCGCCCAGGCCCACCGGCAGGCCGACGCAGCCGGCCGGCATATCGGCGCGCACGCGCACGGTCAGGCGCACGGTGGCAGCGCCGTACTTGAGGTCGGCTTCGCTGCCGTCCTTCAGGTTTTCCTTGCCCGCCGTGGCGGGGCTCACGGCCAGGTAGGCCGCGGCGAGGCGCGTGTGCATCGCGGGGGACTGCGCCGACAACTCTTCGCTGCCGAACAAGTGGTGCAGCGGCACGGTCCTCAGGCCGCCCGAGGCGGGCGCAGCGTGCTGGAACCACGCGGGACGCGCGGCCGGATCGGGCTTGAACAGCAGCACGCCGGGGTCGCCGCCCTTCAGCGCGCCGCCGATCTCGTCCTGGAACTTGTTGACGGCCTGCGGCGAATTCCACGAGGGATACCAGACCATCGGGGTCAGCGCCGCCGGCCCGTCCATCTGGCTCTGCTTGCCTTCCATGCTGAAGGCCAGCGGCGAATCCGGATCCTGCGGCGGCCGCGGCTCGTGCACATCAAGCTTGGCGTTCATCGCCGTGCGGCCGGAGGAGCGGTGCGATTGCCGCGGAATGCGCGCACCGGCCATGCGGAACTTCGCGTTGGGCGCGGCGTTTTCGATGCCCGAGAGTTCGGCGACCCCGCTGGAGCAGCCGACCGTCAGCGCATCGAGGTTGTCTCCGAGGTTGGCGGTGCCGGACAGGTGGGCGACCTGCTGTAGCCAGCGCCAGGATTCGCGGATGTCGCCGTAGGGCTGCACGAACACCTGGAAGAAGCGCTGCGCGCGGCCTTCATTGTTGACCAGGGTGCCGTCGCTCTCGGCGAACGAGCCGGCCGGCAGCACCAGGCTGGCGCGCTGCAGCGTCGGCGTCTGGATCGAGTCCAGCACGACGAGGTTTTTGATCTTCGCGAACGCAGCCTCGAGCCGGGCCACCGGCAGGCGGCGGGCGAGGTCGTTCTCGGCCACGATCACGGTGTCGATCTCGCCGGCATCCACGCGCGCGAGCGCGGCGTCGAGCGCAACACCGCCGAGCAGGGACACGCCGACGCTGTTGCTCTCGGCGAACACCAGGCTGATGGACGGCGTGCGCTTGAGGCGCGCCAGCGCATTGGCCACGTTGGCGGCGGCCTTCAGCACCTCGGCCGAGCCGCAGCCGGTGCCCGAGACGATCAGCGGCCGCTCGGCCGCGAGCAGGGCCTGCGCGATGCGCGCGGCCATCGCCATCGAGGCGGCGTCGAGGCCGGCGACGACCGGCGCGGTGCCGTCGAGCGCATGCGCGACGGCCATGCCGAGCCGCGCAATGTCGGACGGGATCGCGTGGTGCGCGATCTCGGCGATCTCGTCCAGGCCGGAGGCACTGGTCGTGATGTTGAACAGCGGGCTGCGCAGGTCCTGCGCCAGCGTGCGGACCGAGGCGTCCTGCCACAGCGGAATGTGCGCGGCGCCCGCGGCCTTGAAGCTGGCCTGGCGCGTGGACTGGCGCAGCGCGAGCGCGAGCCGCGCGCCGGTGTTGAGCACGTCCTCGCCGAGCACCAGCACGGCGTCGGCCTGCTCGGCGGAGCTGACGGTGGCGATCTTCGCGGGACCGTCCTTGAGGATCTTCACGCCGAGGTCGGTGAGCGCCTGGTCCAGCGGCGACTGGCCGGTGGAGAAATTGCCCTTGCCGACGAGTTGCGCGAGCGCGTAGTTGGTCTCGAGCGCGGCGCGCGGCGAGCCGATGCCGAGCACGCGGCCCTGCTTCACGAGCCTGGCGACCTGCGCGATCGCGCTGTCGACCGAGATCGGCTCGCTCTGCGCGGCGGCACGTGACAGCACCGAGCGCGGGCGGTCGGCGCGGTTGACGAAGCCGTAGCCGTAGCGGCCGCGGTCGCAGATGAAGTAGCCGTTCACTTCGCCGTGATAGCGGTTTTCCACACGCTTGACCCGGCCGTAGCGCTCGCCCGGCGTCAGGTTGCAGCCGATCGAGCAGTGCGTGCACACGCTCGGCGCGGTCTGCAGGTCCCACTTGCGCGTGTAGCTATCGCCGTAGGGCTTGTCGGTGAACACGCCGGTCGGACAGACCTCGACCAGGTTGCCGGAAAAGGGCGACTCAAGCGTGCCGTCGGCCGCGCGGCCGAAGTAGACGTTGGCGCCGCTGCCGAAGACATCGAGATCCTTGCCGCCCGCGTAGTCCTTGTAATAGCGCACGCAGCGGTAGCAGGCGATGCAGCGGTTCATCTCGTGGCCGATGAACGGCCCGAGGTCCTGGTTCTTGTGGGTGCGCTTGCTGTGGCGGTAGCGGCGGTAGTTGTGGCCCGTCATCACCGTCATGTCCTGCAGGTGGCAGTGGCCACCTTCCTCGCAGACCGGACAGTCGTGCGGGTGGTTGGTCATCAGGAACTCGACGACCGAGGCGCGCATGTCGCGGGCTTCCGGATGCTCGACCGAAAAGCGCGCGCCGTCCGCGCAGGGCGTCATGCAGCTCATGACCAGGCGGCCGACGGTGTCGGTCTCGTCCTTGTACTGCACCACCGCGCACTGGCGGCAGGCGCCCACCGAGCCGAGCTCGGGGTGCCAGCAGAAGTAGGGCAGGTTGATGCCCTGGCCGAGCGCGGCGGCCAGCAGGTTGGCGCCGCCGTCCACTTCCATGGAGCGGCCGTCGACGATGATCCGCGATTTTTTCTTGTCGGTCATTCGGTGGCCCCCACGAGCGCTTCCCCTCTCCCGCTTGCGGGAGAGGGGGCAGGGGTGAGGGCAGGGGTGAGGGCAGCGGCGCCGCGCGCGATAGCCGCTTCGAAGTCCGCGCGGAAGTACTTGAGTGCGCTCTGCAGCGGCTCGACCGCACCGGGTGCGTGCGCGCAGAAGGTGCGGCCGGGGCCGAGCAGGCGACAGTGCCGCGCCAGCAGCTCGAGGTCGCCGGGCTTGCCGCGGCCTTCTTCGAGCGCGATCAGCAGTTTCTCGATCCAGGGCAGGCCGTCACGACAGGGCGTGCAGAAGCCGCAGGATTCCTGCGCAAAGAAATGCTCGAGGTTCCGGACGATGCCGATCACGGACGTTTTGTCGTCCAGAACGATCATCTGGCCGGTGCCCATGCGCGAGCCGGCCTTGGCGATGGAATCGAAATCCATCGGCAAGTCGAGATGGTCGGCGGTCAGGAAATCGGTGGAGGCGCCGCCGGGGAGCCAGCCGCGCAATTTGTAGCCCTCGCGCATGCCGCCGCCGTGGACTTCCACCAGCTCGCGCGCGGTCGTGCCCATCGGCAGTTCCCAGGTGCCCGGCGTCTTCACGCGGCCCGAGGCGCCGTAGAGCTTGGTGCCGCCGTCCTTGCTCTTGCTCAGCGATTTGAACCAGGCCGCGCCGTGCTCGACGATGTGCGGCACGTTGCAGATGGTCTCGATGTTGTTGACGACCGTTGGCTTGCCGAACAGGCCGCTGATGGCCGGGAATGGCGGCTTGGCGCGCGGAATCGCGCGGCGGCCTTCCAGCGAGGAGATCAGCGCGGTTTCTTCGCCGCAGATGTAGCGGCCGGCGCTGGTGTGCAGGTACAGCTCGTAGTTGTAGCCGGTGCCCAGGATGTTCTGGCCCAGCAGGCCGCGTGCGTAGGCCTCGGCGATGGCCTTGCGCAGGCGCTCGGCGGCGAGGAAGTACTCGGCGCGCAGGAAGATGTAGCCGATATCGGCCTGGATCGCGTAGCCGCCCAGGATCATGCCTTCGATAAAGGAGTGCGGATCGCCTTCCAGCAGCAGGCGGTCCTTGAAGGTGCCGGGCTCCATCTCGTCGCCGTTGGCGACGAAATACTTGTGGGTCATGCTGTTCGGGCCGTTCGCGCCGTGCTGGCCGGGCTTGTTGGCAGGCACCAGGCCCCACTTCACACCGGTGGGGAAGCCGGCGCCGCCGCGGCCGCGCAGGTTGGCTTCCTTGACCTTGTTGATGACTTCAAGCGGCGCGAGCTGCTTCAGTGCCGTGCGGACGGCGTGGTAGCCGCCGCGCTTCTCGTACTCGGCGATGGCCAGCGGCTCGCGGCCTTCCTCGATGTTTCGAGTGAGCGGCTTGCGGGGCGGATCAACGGGGTTGTGCGTCATGAACCCTCACCCGGCGCTGCGCGCCGGCCTCTCCCAGAGGGAGAGGCAAGACATCTTTCCCCTCTCCCTTTGGGAGAGGGTGCCCCGAAGGGGCGGGTGAGGGTGTTCATTTGTAACCCGCCAGCAGTTCGACGAGCGATTCCTCGGACAGATTCTCGAGGCCGCGATGCAGGTCCTTGTCGATCATCATCGCCGGCGCGCGGTCGCAGGTGCCCAGGCACACGATTGGCAGCAGCGTGAAGCGGTTGTCCGGCGTGGTCTGGCCGTACTTGATGCCGAGCTTTTTCTCGAGCTTGGCGCGCAGGCCGTCGTAGCCCATCACGTAGCAGCTGACCGAGTCGCACACGAAGATCACGTGGCGGCCGACCGGCTTGCGGAAGATCAGGTTGTAGAAGGTCGCGACCGAGTCCACGTCGGCGGCCGAGGTCTGCAGCTTCTCGGCGATGGCCTTGACCGCGTCGTCCGACACCCAGCCGCGGTGCTTCTGCACGATCTTCAGCGCCTCGATCGTGGCGGCCGAAGGTCGCTCGTAATGCGCGAGCTCGTGCTCGATTTCCTTCACTTCTTCGGCGGTCAGCATGTCAGCGGTCCAAAAATAAAGGGGACGCACACCTTTATCCAGGCATGACGCAATTCCCGGGTGACCGGTAGATAAAGGTGTGCGTCCCCTTTATTCACTTTATTCATCGGTCGACGTCCGCCATCACGAAATCGATGGAGGCGATGTAGGCGATGAGGTCGGGCACCATCGAGCCCTTGCACACCGGCGGGATCATCTGCAGGTGCGGGAAACTCGGCGTGCGGATGCGCGTGCGGTAGCTCATCGTGCTGCCGTCGGAGATCAGGTAGTAGCTGTTGACGCCCTTGGTGGCCTCGACCGCCATCGAGCACTCGCCGGGCGGGATCACCGGGCCCCAGGACACGCCCAGGAAGTGGTGGATCAAGGTTTCGATGTCCTGCATCGTGTTGTCCTTGATCGGCGGCGTCGTCAGCGGATGCCTTGCCTTGTAGTCGCCGGACGGCATGTTGTTCAGGCACTGCTCGATGATGCGCAGGCTTTGCTTGATCTCCTCGATGCGCACCAGCGCACGGTCGAGCACATCGCCGTTCTTGCCGGTCGGGATCTCGAAGTCGAAGTTCTCGTAGCCGGAGTAAGGCCGCGCCTTGCGGTAATCCCAGGCCATGCCGGTGGCGCGCAGGCCGGCGCCGGTCACGCCCCACTCGATGGCTTCATCGGTCGTGTAGGCGGCGACATGCTGGCTGCGCTTGATCAGGATCGAGTTCTTCATCGCGATCTTGAAGTAGTCGTCGAGGCGCTTGGGCATGAAGTCGAGGAACTCGCGCACCAGGCGGTCCCAGCCGGTCGGCAGGTCCGCCGCGACGCCGCCGATGCGGAACCAGGCCGGATGCATGCGGAAGCCGGTGATCGCCTCGACCACGTCGTAGGCCTTCTGCCGGTCCACGAACATGAAGAACACCGGGCTCATCGAGCCGACGTCCTGCACGTACGTTCCATAGAACAGCAGGTGCGACATGATCCGGAAGAATTCGCACAGCATCACGCGGATGGTCTGCGCGCGCGCCGGCACCTGGATGCCGGCCATCTTCTCGATCGCCATCAGGTAGGGCAGGTTGTTCATCACCCCGCCCAGGTAATCGATGCGGTCGGTGTACGGGATGTAGGTGTGCCAGCTCTGCCGCTCGCCCATCTTCTCGGCGCCGCGGTGGTGGTAACCGATGTCCGGCACCGAGTGCACGATCTCTTCGCCATCAAGCTGGACCATGATGCGGAACACGCCGTGCACGCTCGGGTGGTTGGGTCCGAGGTTCAGCAGCATGTAGTCGCTGTCCTTGCCGGTGGTCTTGAAGCCCCACTCTTCCGGGTCGATCTTCAGCGCTTCCTGTTCCAGCTCTTCCTTGAGCGAATCCATGTGGAAGCGCTCGAACTCGGTGCCGCGCGCGGGATGATCTTTCCGCAGCGGATGACCGACCCAACTGCGCGGCATCATGATCCGGCACAGGTTGGGGTGGCCGTCGAACTTGATGCCGAACAGGTCCCAGACCTCGCGCTCGTACCAGTTGGCGTTGGGCCACACGTCCGTCACGCTCGGCAGACTGGGGTACGCGCCCTTGAGCGCCACCTTCAATCGGAAGTCGCTGTTGCGCTCGAACGACATCAGGTGATAGACCACCGTGAAATCACTGTCCGGCTGGTTGGGACGATTGACACGCAGGCGCTCGTCGATGGCGGTCAGGTCGTACAGCATTTTGTAAGGCTTGGGCGCCTCGAGCTTCAGCCAGCGCAGCACTTCCTTGATGCGTCCCGCTTGCACCCAGACGGTGGGGATGCCGTCGGTCGTTTCCTGGAAGCCGTAGCCGAATTCCGGGAATTTGGCGGAGAACTGGGCGCGAATCTCGGTGGCCGCGCGCGGCTCCTTGAGTAGGGCGCTCATGACAAAGCCACGTGTAGGTCGGCAACCCTTTGCCGACATTGTTCGGCGGCATCGGGATGCCGCCCTACGTAAGCGGATTTCATACGCTATCCGGCGTGCGCAGCGTGGTGACCGCCATGCGTTCCGCATGCTTGGCATCGCGCATGGACAGCTTCGGCGGTTTGACCACGCCCTGCGGCCCGACGACCCAGGACAGCGGGCGCTGTTCCTTGCCGA
>JAYUGN010000020.1:0-7809 GCA_043767605.1 Gammaproteobacteria bacterium | reverse complement strand
CCTCGCTGCCGCTCGGTCCTCCTCGCCATGTCTCGTCGAACCTTCGCGGCACCCCTTCGGGGCTCCGGCGAGGCTGCGCTTAACCTACGCAAAGGCAGCGCACAGCCCTCACGACAATTCAGTGACGAATC
The DNA here is from genome assembly GCA_043767605.1 of Gammaproteobacteria bacterium. Lineage (GTDB taxonomy): Bacteria > Pseudomonadota > Gammaproteobacteria > Nevskiales > Nevskiaceae > JACPFV01. The sequence goes on along the minus strand of JAYUGN010000020.1, from coordinate 7,678 downwards.
AGGCTGCGCGCTTCCGTAGTGAACGGAGTGCGCAACGTGCCCGCGCTGCGCTCGGGATGACATTAAACTCACGTCATGTCCCAAGCCGACCCCTTCAGCACTCACAGCGTGGAAAATCAGCCACCGCCGCTGGCGCCGTACGACCTGTGGGCCACCGACACCGCGCTGCGCGAAACCGTGAAGCGCGAGGGCGGGGCCTGGGGCGAGGCCGCGCTGGCCGCCTACGGGCCGGTCGCCGGTGGCGAGATCATGGAGCTGGGCTTCGCGGCCAATGAGAACAAGCCGAAGCTGAAGACCTTCGATCGCTACGGCCATCGCATCGACGAAGTGGAGTTTCACCCGGCCTGGCACCGGATCCTGCAGCTCAACATGCAGCACGCGGTGCACGCGTTCGGCTGGCGCAACGAGGGCAAGACCGGCGCGCATGTGGTCCGCGCGGGGCTTTCGTACATGGCCGGGCAGGTGGAAGCCGGCAATGGGTGTCCGCTGACCATGACCTACGCCGCCGTGCCGGCCCTGCGTCACGCACCCAAGCTGGCTGCCGAATGGCTGCCGCGCATCACGTCGCTCGAGTACGACGGCCGCGTCGCCCCGGCGTCGCAGAAAGCCGGTTGCACGATCGGCATGGGCATGACCGAGAAGCAGGGTGGCTCGGACGTGCGCGCCAACACCACCCGTGCGGTGAAGCAGCCCGACGGCAGCTACGAGATCGTCGGCCACAAGTGGTTCTTCTCGGCGCCGATGTGCGATGCCTGGCTGGTGCTGGCCTACGTGGACGCGGGCCTTTCCTGCTTCCTGATGCCGAAGATCCGGCCGGACGGCAGTCGCAATCAAATCCATATCCAGCGCCTGAAGGACAAGCTCGGCGACTGGAGCAATGCTTCATCCGAAGTCGAATTCCACGGTGCGTACGCGCAGATCGTCGGCCCCGAAGGCCGTGGTGTTGCCACGATCCTCGAGATGGTGGCGCTGACGCGGCAGGACTGCATGATCGGCAGCAGCGCGCTGATGCGCCAGGCGCTCGCGCAGGCGATCCACCATGCGCGCCATCGCAAGGCTTTCGGGAAACTGCTCGTGGAGCAGCCACTGATGCAGAACGTGCTGGCCGACCTTGCGCTGGAATCGGAAGGCGCGCTGGCGCTGACGCTGCGCGTGGCGCGCGCGGTGGACGCATCGCAACGCACGCCCAGCGAGGCCGCCTTCGCCCGCATCGCCACCGCCATCGGCAAGTACTGGATCTGCAAGCGCGCGCCGGGCTTCGTCAACGAGGCGCAGGAATGCCTCGGTGGTGCGGGTTACGTGGAGGAATCCATCCTGCCGCGGCTGTACCGGCAGGCGCCGCTGAACTCGATCTGGGAAGGCAGCGGCAACATCCAGTGCCTGGACGTGCTGCGCGCGCTGTCGCGCGAACCCGACACGCGCGAGGCGCTGTTCGGCGAATTGCTGGCGACGCGCGGTGCGCACCCGGCGCTGGATCGCGAGATCACGGCACTGCAGGCGCAACTTTCGGACCTCACGGACATCGAGGCGCGCGCTCGCGCGATCGTCGAGCGCATGGCGATCGCGTTGCAGGCGAGCCTGCTGCTGCGGGCGGGGAACGGCGACGTGGCCGGGGCGTTCTGCGAATCGCGCCTCGCGGGCGCGCACGGTTACCAGTACGGGACGCTGCCGGCGGGCGCGCCTTTCGTTGCCCTGATTGAGCGTGCTGCACCGGGTTGATCGGGCCGCGCCGGGATAACCGGCGGGCGCGCCCAGTCAGACTGGACTAGACTTAGTCCATGTCCGTCAACATCCATCACGCCAAGACCCACTTGTCGCGCCTGGTCGACCAGGCCGCCCGTGGCGAGGAAGTGGTCATCGCCAAGGCTGGCAAGCCGCTGGCCAAGCTGGTTCCGTATCGCGTGGCAGGCAAGCCGCGCCGTGCCGGCGCCCTCAAGGGGCGCATTCGCATGAAAGCCGGATTTGATGCGCCCTTGTCGGCGGCCGAGTTGCGGCGCTGGACCGGGGGCAAGCTGCTGCCGTGAAGGTATTGCTCGATACCCACATCCTCCTGTGGTGGCTGGCCGACGATCGCCGCCTGTCGAAAATGGCCAGAACGGTCCTCGCCGATCCTGCCAACGAGGTGTTCGTCAGCGTGGTCAGCCTGTGGGAACTGGCCATCAAGACGGCGAGCGGCAAGCTCGACGTGAGCGTGGCCGAAGTCGCGGCCGTGCTGAAGGAAGGCGACTATTCGGTACTCCCGGTCCACGAGCGGCATGTCTTGTCGCTCGCCGGATTGCCGCCGCATCACGGCGATCCCTTCGACCGCATGCTCATTGCGCAGGCGATGGCCGATTCGCTTCGGCTGTTGACGCAGGATCGGGTGCTGGCCCGGTACGGTGATCCCGTGCTGCCGGGGTAGCACAGGGGGCGCCAATTACGGCGCCCGCGCCTGAGGCCTGAGCGCCTCGCCGACGACCGCCACGGGATATTCGCGGCCGGCCGCGCGCAGCACGCGCACCGGCACGTGGTACACGTCTTCCAGCGCGCCTTCCGTCAGAGCTTCTTCGGGCCTGCCGTGCGCAACAACCTTGCCGTGGTTCAGCAGCGTCACGGCGTCGGCGTAGCGCAGTGCAAGGTTCGGATCGTGCACGATCACCAGCACGCCAAGCCCGCGCGCCGCGAGCCTTCGCGCGCTGCGCATGCAGTCGTGCTGGTGGGCGAGGTCCAGGTGCGCGGTCGGCTCGTCTAGCAGCAGGAAGCGCGCGAGCCCCTTGAGCTTGCCCTCGAGCGGATCGTTCACCTGCGCGATGACGCGTGCCAGCTGCACGCGGGCGCGCTCGCCGCCCGAGAGCGTGGTGTAGCGGCGCGATTCCAGTTCGGTCACCCCGGCCTGGCCGAGCGCATCGCGGATGCGTGCCGTCTCCTCGGCCGCCGGCAGGCGCGGGCAGGGCAGGCGGCCCAGCGCTACCACTTGCGCCGCGGTGAAGCCGAAAGCCAGCGCATGCGCCTGCGGCAGCACGGCACGCTGGCGCGCGAGTGCCAGCGGTGACCATTCCGGCAGCGGCCGGCCGTTCAGCTCGACGCTGCCGCTCGCCGGATCGAGATCGCCGGACAGCAGTTTGAGCAACGTGGACTTGCCGGCGCCGTTGGGGCCGAGCACGGCATGCACGCGGCCCGGCTCCAGGCGCAGGCTCGCGCTTTCGAGCAAGGCGCGGCCGTCGACGCTGTAGCTCACTTTGTCTGCAACCAGGCTCATGCCTCGATCTCCGCACGATGGCGCAGCAGCAACGCGAGGAAGAACGGCCCGCCCAGCAGCGCCGTGAGGATTCCGATCGGCAGCTCGGCCGGCGCCAGCATCACGCGCGCGCCGGTGTCGGCCAGCGTCAGCAGCAGCGCGCCGAGCAGCGCCGAGAACGGCAGCAGCTCGTGATGGTCCGGCCCGCGCCAGAGCCGCACAAGGTGCGGCACGATCAGGCCGACGAAGGCGATGATCCCGGCGAGCGCAACCGCCGAGGCCGCGGCCAGCACGACCAGCACCGTCAGCCGGCGCTTCAGTCGCTCGACGTCCACGCCGAGGTGGCCGGCCTCGGGCTCACCGAGCAGCAGCGCGTTGAGCGCGCCGGCCTCGCGCGGGATCAGCACGATGGCGGCGAGCAGCAGCGGCGCCACCACCGCCAGCTCGGGCCAGCTGGCCTTGCCGAGGCTGCCGAACATCCAGAAGGTCAGGCTACGCAGGGCCTGGTCGCTGGCGAGCTGCGTGAACAGGCCGATGCCGGCGCCGGCCATGGCGTTCAGCGCAAGTCCCGCCAGCAGCAGTGCGCCGGGGCGCGTGGCGCCATCGATGCGGGCCAGCCGCAGCACCAGCGCGGCGGCCGCCGCGCCGCCGGCGAAGGTCACCACCGGGAACACGAAGCGCGCCGGGAACCAGTCGAACAGCGGTGGCGCCAGCACCGTGATGCTGGCGGCCGCCAGCGCGGCACCGCTGGAAATGCCGACCAGGCCTGGCTCGGCGAGCGGGTTGCGCACGAGGCCCTGCAGCGCGGCGCCGGCCTGCGCCAGTGAGGCGCCGATGAGCAGCGCCAGCAGCACGCGGGGCAGGCGGATGTCGAGGACGGTGGCCGATTCCTGGGGCGTGGGCGTCTCGCCAAGGCCGGTCAGGCTCGCGAACACGTGGCTGGCCGGGATGTCCAGCGGCCCGGTCACCAGGGCCAGCGCCGCCGCCGCGACGCAGAGCGCGGCCAAAAGGCAAAGGGGTCCCCAGGGCGCGCGCAAGTTCATTCAGGCCTTAAGGTTATACTTCGCGCCGCTTTTTTTGCGAGCGTGGCGGAATTGGTAAACGCACTGGATTTAGGTTCCAGCGCCGCAAGGCTTGGGAGTTCGAGTCTCTCCGTTCGCACCAAGCGTAAGCCACACACCCCTTAATCAGGACAAGTCATGGACGTTCAGCTAGAAACCCCCGGCGGCCTGGTCCGCCAGATCCGGGTCCGCATTCCCGCGGACCGCGTTGCGAAGTCGTTCGACGACCGGCTCAAGCAGGTGGCCCAGCGCGCGCGCGTGGCGGGTTTTAGGCCCGGCAAGGCGCCGCTCAAGGTGATCGAACAGCAATTCGGCGCCTCGGTGCGCATGGAAGCGGTGCAGGATCTCGTGCGCGGCAGTTACCCGGAAGCCCTGGACAAGGCCGGCGTGAACCCGGCCAGCGCGCCCAGCTTCGAAGTCGTGGCCGAGAAGCCCGGCGAGCCGCTGGAATACGTGGCGCGGTTCGAGGTCTACCCGCAGATCGAGCTCAAGGGGCTCGAGGCGCTGAAGATCGAGCGCCCGGCGGTTGAAGTCACCGAAGCCGACGTCGAGAAGATGATCGAGTCGCTGCGCAAGAGCCGCCGCGAGCTCGAGAACGTCACGCGCGGCGCCGCCGATGGCGACGTCGTCACCATCGACTTCGAGGGTTTCCTCGACGACGTGGCCTTCGAAGGCGGCAAGGCGGAGGAGAGCACGGTCGAAATCGGCCGCGGCCAGTTCATCGCGGACCTCGAGAAGGGCCTCATCGGCCATGCGCCGGGCGAGACCTTCGACGTGATGGCCACGTTTCCGGCCGATTACCGCGCCGAGAACCTCAAGGGCAAGACCGCGCGCTTCCACATCGCCATGAAGGCAGTGAAGGCGCCGAAGCTCCCCGAATTGAACGAGGAATTTTTCGTGGCCCACGGCGTCGAAGCCGGCAAAGGCCTCGAAGGCCTGAAGGACAAGATCCGCACCGCGCTGACGACCGAGCGCGACAAGGCCGTCCGCAACGCCGTGAAGTCGCAGGCGCTGGACCAGTTGCTCGAGCAGAACCCGATCCCGCTGCCGGAGGGCATGGTGGCGCAGGAAACCCAGCGCCTGCGCGACGAGACCGCCTCGCGTTTCAACGCCGCGCAGATGAAGCCGGAGCAGAAGCAGAAGATGTTCCCGGACGAGCTGCTGGCCCCCGGCGCCCGCCGCCGCGTGGCTCTGGGACTGCTGATCGGCGAGATCATCAAGACCCGGAAGATCCTGCTCGAGCAGCCGCGGATGGAAAAAGTGCTCGACGAGCTGGCCGCCGACTACCAGCAGCCCGAGATGGTGAAGCAGCACTACCGCAACCGCCCCGAGCTGATGCAGGGCGTACGGGCGATGGTGCTGGAGGAGCAGGTGGTGGATGCCTTGATTTCCGGCGCCGCGCCCTCAGAAAAGGCCATGAGCCTCGACGAACTCCTCAACCCTCCTAAGAAATAATTGAAGAACCAGGGACAGAACGAAAAATGACCGATATCCGCGAACGCGCCCAGCACCTTGTGCCGATGGTGGTCGAGCAGACCGCCCGCGGCGAGCGGGCCTACGACATCTACTCGCGCCTCCTGAAGGAGCGGGTGATCTTCATCGTGGGCCCCATCGAGGACCACATGGCCAACCTGGTCGTGGCCCAGCTGCTGTTCCTGGAATCCGAGAACCCGGACAAGGACATCCACCTGTACATCAATTCCCCGGGCGGCGTGATCACCTCGGGGCTGTCGATCCTCGACACGATGCGCTTCATCAAGCCGGACGTCTCGACCATGTGCATTGGCCAGGCCGCCAGCATGGGTGCGGTGCTGCTCGCCATGGGCGCCAAGGGCAAGCGCTACGCGCTGCCGCATTCGCGGGTGATGATCCACCAGCCCTCGGGTGGAACCCAGGGCCAGGCCACGGACATCGAGATCCAGGCCCGGGAAATCCTCTACATGCGCGAGCGCCTGAACAAGCTGATGGCCGAGGCTACCGGCCAGAGCTTCGAAAAAATCGCCCGCGACGTCGAGCGCGACCTGTTCATGAGCGCCGAGGGCGCCAGGGACTACGGCATCATCGACCAGATCCTGGAACGCAGGGCGCCCAGCCCGGCCTAAGGCCTTAGCGGGATAGAGAAAAGTCCGGATTCTCAAGCGCCCCCGTGCGTGCTATATAAGACACTATGACCACCACAGAAACGCGCAGCGGCAGTCACAACGGGCGGGTGCTGTATTGCTCGTTCTGCGGCAAGAGCGAGCACGAGGTCCGCAAGCTCATCGCGGGGCCGTCGGTGTACATCTGCGATGAATGCGTCGACCTGTGCAACGACATCATCCGCGAGGAAGTCCACGCCAAGCCGGCCCAGAAGGGTCTGCCCAAGCCGCAGGAAATCCGCGCCGTCCTCGATGAGTACGTGATCGGCCAGGACCAGGCCAAGAAGATCCTCTCGGTCGCCGTCTACAACCACTACAAGCGCCTGCACACCAAGGGCGTGTCGGACGGCGTCGAGCTGTCCAAGTCCAACATCCTGCTGATCGGCCCGACCGGCTCGGGCAAGACGCTGCTGGCCGAGACGCTGGCCCGCTTGCTCGACGTGTCGTTCGCCATCGCCGACGCCACCACGCTGACCGAGGCCGGTTACGTGGGCGAGGACGTCGAGAACATCATCCAGCGCCTGCTGCAGAAGTGCGATTACGACATCGAGAAGGCGCAGCGCGGCATCGTCTACATCGACGAGATCGACAAGATCAGCCGCAAGAGCGAAAACCCCAGCATCACCCGCGACGTCTCGGGCGAGGGCGTGCAGCAGGCCCTGCTCAAGCTGATCGAGGGCACCATGGCCTCCGTGCCGCCCCAGGGCGGCCGCAAGCACCCGCAGCAGGAGTTCCTGCAGGTCAACACCGCCGGCATCCTGTTCGTCTGCGGCGGCGCCTTCGCGGGCCTGGAGAAGATCATCCAGAACCGCACCGAGGCCGTGGGCATCGGTTTTTCGGCCGAGGTGCGCTCGCGCAAGGACAGCAAGCTGCTCGGCACCATGCTGAACCGCGTCGAGCCCGAGGACCTGATCAAGTTCGGCCTGATCCCCGAGTTCGTCGGCCGCCTGCCGGTGGTCGCGGTGCTGGCCGAGCTCGACGAGCCCGCGCTGATGACGATCCTGACCCAGCCCAAGAACGCGCTGGTCAAGCAGTACGGCAAGCTGTTCCAGATGGAGGGCGTGACGCTCGAGATCCGCGAAGAAGCCCTGCGCGCCATCGCCAAGAAGGCCAAGGAACGGAAAACCGGCGCGCGCGGCCTGCGCACCATCCTCGAGAACATCCTGCTCGACGTGATGTACGACCTGCCCTCGATGGAGCACGTCTCCAAGGTCGCCGTGGACGAAGCCGTGGTCCGTGGCGAAGCCAAGCCCTTCATCGTC
>JAYUGN010000019.1:0-7810 GCA_043767605.1 Gammaproteobacteria bacterium | reverse complement strand
ATGACCGAAAGGGTAACAATTTGCTAGCATCGCCGCCCCCAGAGAGATCGCATGAAATACGTCACCGAAGATCTACGCATCCGTTCCGTGATTCCGGTCTCCACGCCGGCGCAGGTGCAGGCGGAGCTGCCGTTGTCCGAGGCCGCGGCGCAGACCACGATGGCGGCGCGCAGCGAAATTCAGCAGCTCCTGCGCGGCGCCGATGACCGCCTGCTGGTGATCGTCGGCCCCTGCTCGATCCACGACCCGGCCGCCGCGCTGGAATACGCGCAGCGCCTGCTCGCGCTGCGCAAGGAACTCGCGCGCGACCTGCTGATCGTGATGCGCGTGTACTTCGAAAAGCCGCGCACGACGGTGGGCTGGAAAGGCTTGATCAACGACCCCGACCTCGACGAGAGCTACCAGATCGACAAGGGCCTGCGCCTCTCGCGCAAGCTGCTGCTCGACCTCAACGAGCGCGGCATGCCGGCTGGCGTGGAATTCCTCGACATCCTGACGCCGCAATACCTCGCCGATCTCGTCAGCTGGGGCGCCATCGGCGCGCGCACCACCGAATCGCAGTTGCACCGCGAGATGGCCTCGGGTCTGTCCTGCCCGGTCGGCTTCAAGAACGGCACCGACGGCAGCGTGAAAGTCGCGGTGGATGCCGTGCTCGCCGCGCGCAGTCCGCACCGCTTCCTCTCGCTGACGCAGGCCGCGCAACTCGGCATCTTCGAGACCGCCGGCAACCCGGATTGCCACGTGATCCTGCGCGGCGGTGCCAGCGGCACCAACTACGACGCGCGCAGCGTCGACGCCGCCTGCGCCGCGCTGGCCAAGGCCGCGCTGCCCATCCAGCTGATGATCGATTTCTCGCACGCCAACAGCGAGAAGAAGCACAAGAACCAGCTGGCCGTGGCGCAGGATGTCGGCCACCAGATCACCGGTGGCGACAAGCGCATCGTCGGCGTAATGGTGGAAAGCCAGCTGGTCGAGGGCCGCCAGGAAATCGCCCCGCGCGAGAAAATGACCTACGGCCAGAGCGTCACCGACGCCTGCTTGCACTGGGCCGACACCGACGTGCTGCTGCGCGGCCTGGCGCAGGCCGTGGTCCAGCGCAGGCGCCGCCTCGCCGCGTAGGGAATTCCCCTACGACAGGCGCGCCCCGCGCGTGCCGATAATGGTGGAGAAGAGCCGGCCCTTTGGCCGGCCTGCGACCTCCGCATGCACGACGCCCGTAGTCCGCAAAGCGACCTTGAAGCCCTGCTCCGGCTTTCGCCGGACGGGGGCCACGAGTTGTTCCGCGGCCTGCTCGAGGCCGCTCCCGATGCCATGGTCATCGTCGACAGCGCCGGGAAGATGGTCCTCGTCAACACCCAGACCGAGCGCCTGTTCGGCTGGGCACGCGGCGAACTGGCCGCCCGCGCCGAGGCGCTCGAGCGCTCCAACGAGGAGCTCGAGCACTTCGCCTATGTCGCCTCGCATGACTTGCAGAAACCGCTGCGCACGGTCGCCAGCTACACGCAACTCTTGCAGCGGCGCACCGACCCGAAGGACGAGAAGGCCCGCGAATACGGGCATTTCGTGGTCGAGGGCGTGACGCGCATGCAGGACCTGATCGCCGACCTGCTGGCCTACTCGCGCGTCGGCCGCCGCACCGGCGCGACGCTGGAGCAGACGCCGCTGGCCGATGCGCTCGGCGATGCGCGGGCCAACCTAGGCGGCGCGCTGCGCGACTCGGGCGCGCACGTGACGCAGGGCCTGCTGCCGGTGATCCCGGCTGATCGCGGCCAACTGGCGCAGGTGTTCCAGAATTTGTTGTCCAACGCGATCAAGTTCCGCGGCGAGCGGCCGCTGAAAATCCACATTGGTGCCGAGCGCGACCACGCCCGCTGGATCATCACGGTGCGCGACAACGGCATCGGCATCGACCGCGCGCACTTCGACAAGATGTTCGTGCTGTTCCAGCGCCTGCACAGCCGCGAGCGCTATCCCGGCACCGGCCTTGGGCTGGCCATCTGCAAGAAGATCGTCGCGCGCTACGGCGGGCGTATCTGGGTGGAATCCGAGGGCGCCGGCCGCGGCACCGCGTTCCGTTTCACGCTGCCGGATCAGCCGGCGACGGCGGGCTGATCCCCTCACTCGCGCCTTCGGCGCGACCTCTCCCCGCGAGGCGGGGAGAGGCAAGACTTACCAGTGCTCGCCGCGCAGCACGTTCGCGAACACGACCTGCTCGAGCGTCGGCTTCTGTTCGCGCATGCCCTTGGCCGCGGCCGACGACGGAAACAGCTGGAAGCCGCGGTTGAGGATGAAGTCGTTGACCTTGGGCCACAGCGCGTAGCTGACGGCCGCCGCCGTCCCGAGCACAGTGGCGACGCTCTTGGGCTTGTCGAGGATCGCGTTCAGCACGGTGTCGCCGGCTTTTTCCGGCGACCAGGCCGGCACGTAGTCGTACATCTTGGTCGGCGCGATCATCGGCGTGCGCACCAGCGGCATGTAGATCGCCGTGATGTCGATGTGCTTGTGCTTCACTTCCGCCGACAGGCAGCGGCTGAACGCATCGAGCGCGGACTTGCTGGCGACGTAGGCCGAGAAACGCGCGGCATTGGCCAGCACGCCGATCGAGCTGATGTTGATGACCTGACCGCTCTTGCGCGCGGCCATGGACGGCAGCAGCTTGAGGATCAGCCGCACCGCGCCGAAATAGTTCAGCTGCATGGTGCGCTCGAAATCATGGAAGCGGTCGAGCGATTCCAGCACCGAGCGGCGGATTGAGCGGCCGGCATTGTTGACCAGCACGTCCACGTGGCCGAAATCGAGCAGCACCTGGTCGGCCATCTTGTCGATGGATTCCATGTTGGAGAGATCGCAGGGATACACGTGCGCCTCGCCACCGGCCTTCTGGATGATGCGCTGGGTCTCCTCGAGCTTCTCGCGCGTGCGCGCGACCAGCAGCACCTTGGCGCCGGAGGCCGCGCACTTGCGGGCAGTGATCAGGCCGATGCCCGAGGACGCGCCGGTGATCAGGATCACCTTGCCCGCGAGCTTGCGCTGCGCGCGGCGCGAGACCTTCACCTCGGTGTCGAGGTGCATCTCCCAGTACTCCCACAGCTTGGCCGCGTAGGTCTTGAGTTCCGGGCACTCGACGCCGGTGCCGGCCAGCGCCTCGCGCGCCTGGCTGTCGTCGAACACGGTGCGGTTGGTGATGTAGCCCAGCGCCGAGACCGGCACGCCGACGGCGTCCGACACGCGCTTCACGAGATTGCCCGGAACCTGGTCGGCCAGCCGCGAGGCCAGCTGCTTCATCGCACCCGGCAGGCGCGGCAGCTCGAAGGACTTGGCGATGTCGGGGCCGTGCGCGGCTTCCATCAGAATGCGCATCAGGCCGCCGACGGTCGGCGCATGCTCCGGGATCAGGAAGAACGCCTTGCCGTCGAGGCCCGGCTTGTGCGCGATCGCGATCATCGCGTCGGCGACGTAATCCACCGGCACGACCGGCACGCGGCCGCCCTCGACGCCGAGCAGCGGCAGCCAGCGCGGCAGCGAATCGCGGACCCGCTGGATGGTCTTGAAGAAGTAATAAGGCCCGTCGATTTTGTCCATCTCGCCGGTCTGCGAGGAACCGACCACCACGCCGGGGCGGTAGACACGCCAGGGCGCGCGGCATTCGTCGCGCACGATCGCCTCGGACTGGAACTTGGTGCGGTAGTACGGGTGCTTAAGGCTCTGGCCCTCGTCGAACATCTGCTCGGTAAATTCGCCCGAGAAGTTGTCGCCGGCGACGGCGACACTGCTGACGTGGTGCAGCGTGGTCTTGCCGCCCAGCGCGTTGACGAAATTGACGACGTTGCGCGTGCCCTCGTTATTGACGCGGTCGGCAGTCTCGTCGTCCATGTTCATGTCATAGACGGCCGCCAGGTGGAATACGTGGTCGTAGCCGCCGCCGTTGACCGCGCTGTTGTCGCCCGTCAGCAGGCCCGGCGTGGTGATGTCGCCCCACACGGCGTGCAGGCGGACGGCGTGGTCGGGGAAGCGCGCCTTCAGCGCGTCGAATTTTTCCGCGGAAGCTTCGCGGATCAGCACGTAGACCTGCGCGCCGGGCCGCGCCAGCAGGCGCTCGACGACGAAACGGCCGATGAACCCCGTGCTGCCCGTGACGAAATATTTCATGACGCTCTCCTTCCCGGCCCGCCTCGAAAAGGGGGCGATCTCGGGGCCGAATAGTCTACTCGGCTATTGCGGGAGGGCGTCCAGCTCCCCCTCGAGCACCCAGCCCGACGGACCGGCGGTGTTCACGTACCACCAGTCGCCAGTGCCGTTGCTGATCCGGACTTTCAGGGTGACCGGCTGCGCGGGGTCGAAGCCCCGGACCGCATCTCCCTCAGGCGTGGCGCGGGTGCGCAGCAAGGCGCCGGCCCTGAGCCGGGCCGGCCGACCCGGTGCCAATGGGGCGGGCGCGACCGGTGCCGCTGCCACAGCGGCCGGTTTCGCCGCCTCTGCACGCGCGGCTTCGACACGCGCCGCTTCGGCAAGGACAGCTTCGGCCCGCGCCGCTTGGCGTGCCTTGAACGCCTCGAGTTCACTCGTCGCTGCCAACTCTCTCTCCCGCGCGTCCGCCAAGTCCCGCGCATCGGCCACCGCGCGCTTGCGTTCCAGCCCTCGCTGCCGCTGTTCGCGCCGCTCCAGCGCCGCGGCGCGCCGGGTTTCGCGTTCCGCCACCAGCTGCGGCGAGCCCGTCGCCATCGTCACGCCGACCGTCAGCAGGAAGAAGTCGCTGCTGCCATCGCCCTTGAGCTCCTGCATCGGCCCGGAGAAATCAGGCACGTTGAACAGCGCATCGAGCCCGATACGCAGGCCGATGTAGGGCATGAAGCGGTATTCGAAGCCAAGCCCGAGCGTGAGTCCGCGCGCACCGGTGCGCTCGTACGGATACAGGTCGCGGCCGAGGATTTCGCTGTAGCCCTCGTACCAGCCGATGCGCGTCAGCGCCAGTGAGCGGCCGTCCGCCGCCATCGCGCCGCGATAGCCGAGCGCCGCCACGGTGCCATTGAACGCCGACTCCGGGCCGCCGTTGGTGTCGCGCAAGCGGCCGGTGGTCAGGTATCCGTACTCGAACTGCACCGGGATCTGGTCCGGCGCAAAGCCCACGGTGGCCTTGGCCCCGAGGCCGAACTGGCCATTGCCGGTGAACGGCGGGGCACCGAGCCCGAGGCTGCCATTGGCGAGGACCTCGGCGGCACAGGGCGAACTCGCGCACGCGGCAACGAGCGCCGCAACGGCGAGATGGATTCGCATTGGAAATTCCCGAGGGATCTATTGTTGTGGTGGGAGTGTAGCCGGGGCAGCGGCTTCGAGATCGCCCTCGAGAACCCAGCCGGACTTGCCGTCGCCGCTCACGTACCACCAGCTGCCATCTTCGTTGCGCAGGTGCAATCCCAGCTGCACCGTTGCGGCGGCATCGATGTCCACCGGATCCCCGACAGGGCGCGGCCGCGTACGCAGCGTGCCGCCGGCCTTCAGTGTCGCGGCGGCACCCTTCTCGAAAATACCCGGCGCCGGCGCGGGCATCGCCGCTGGCGGCGAAGGCGGTGGCACGGGTGCAAGTTCCTCGGTCGGATGGATGGCCCGCGCGCGCAACTTGGTGCAATAGCTGGTGCCGACAAAGGCGTAGTGCCATTCCTCCGACATCTGCACGTCGGTGATCGGATCCCCGGCGGCCTCGCGCTCGAGCCCTGCATAGGCGCGGGCAAGGCGGCCGTTGATCGCAAACCCTAGCGGAAAATACGCAAAGATGACCTGGAACCCGCAGGCGCCGCTCGAGATGTCCCGCGAGTGGCCGGCGGGCAGGCGCTCGCCCTTCTTCAGGCCCATGTGCACGGGAACGCCGGAGCATCCCAGCAGCGCGGCGCAGGCCAGCGCAACGACGGGGCCCTTGAGGTGGCGCGTTTTCACTTGACGGCCTCCCCGCTGATCTTCACGCAGCGCGTCGTGCCCAGGATCCACCAGAACCAGTCTTCCTGGATCGTGACGTCGATGAGCGCGGTGGCGCCGGGCACGCTGGCAAGCGCGTCGTTATAGGCATTCTCGACGCGCTCGTTGAGTCTGATCGGGATGAAGTTGAGCGGCGCGCTGTAGATCATCATCGTGCCGCAGGCTGATCCCTCGGCCGCGCCGACGCGCGTGAACTTCGCGGGAGGCTTGGGCGCCACCGTGGTGAATCCGCCCGAACACGCCGTGCACAGCGCCGCAGCCAGCATGGCCGCCTTTGCAATTGTCTTCACGAAACTCCTCCCTACAAATCCCCTTCCTTGTATTTCGCCGCGTCGTCCACCGCGCGGCGTTGTTCCAGCCTGGCATCGGCATCCTTGTCGGAGCGCCAGATCACCTCGGGGAACAGCAGCACCCGTTCGAGGCCGATCAGCATCCACAAATACGAGCCGCTGAACAAGAGGCCGCAGAACATCGAGACCCACTCGAAGCCCGGCGCGCCGAACTTGATGCCCCACCAGGAGATTACGTCAGTCACCGAAGCGGCCAGCCCGATCGGGAAAATCCACTGGTACTGCCACAGGTGGTTGAACTGCATCGAGAACGGGATGCCGATGATGAAGAAGCTGGTGGTGAAACCGAACAGGTGTGCGTGCGTGAAGGCAATGAGCTTGCCCAGCGACATCTGCGCAAAGTACGCCTCGGCGCTGCCGTGCAGGTTCAGCTGGTAGGCGATTTCCGAGGCGCCGAAGCAGAAGGCGATGCCGAACATCGCCAGCGCCATCGCGATGCCGCGCTTCACGCCGGTCGGGAAATCGTGCAGGTTGATGTCCACCTTCGACATCTGGAACGGCACCATCCACCAGTAGAAAACCATCTGCAGCAGGAACAACACGAACAAGCCGATCGGTCCGCCGATCGTGATCCAGCGCGATTTTTCCGGCGGCAGCTCGACCAGGTCCTTGCTCTCGATCGGCTTGTCGCTGAAGAAATCGAAGCCTGCCGCGGCCTCCGAGCCGGGGCTTTCGCCCGCGGCCGGCGCGGCCGCCGGCGGCGTGGCCGGCTGCTGCGCGGCTTCCTCGGCGGGTGTCTCGCGCGGCGGCGGCTCGTCGGCCGCGTGCGCCGCGAGGACGCGGGCGCCGTAAAGGCCCGCGACAGCGAGCGCCGCCATCGTCATTCCCGCGAACGCGGGAATCCATCTGGGTCCCCGCGTTCGCGGGGACGACGGGGGCTTACGCATTCTTCAGCCGCACATAGAGCAGCGTGCCGGCCTTCTTCACCGCCGCCGTGATTGCGGCGTCGAGCGAATCGCCCTGAGCCACCGGCAGCTTGTCGGCGGCGATGCCCTTGAAGCTTGCATAGACCTTGCTCTTCGCGGCCTCGGGCACGCGGTTGGTGTTCAGCGGCTGCACCGCGGTCACGCTGAGCGTGCGATCAGTGGCGAGCAGCAGGAAGAAATCCTTGCCCTTGTACTGCGCAGAAAAAATGATCGCGGTGCCGGCGGGCTTCTGGTTTTCCACCGGGATGTAGAGGGTGTTCTCGTCGGCCTTCGACAGCGCCGCACCGAGCGTCTTCGCACGCGCGATGTCGGCATCGGTCAGGATCGCGTCGCGCGGCAGCCAGGTGTGCACGCCGGGGAACAGCGCCTGCACCTCGCGCGGGATCACGCGGGTCGTGTCGAGCCAGTCGCCGGGTGCCGCGGGCGTCGAAGCCTTGCTGCCCGGATTGGCCTTCGCCTTCGCCTCGGCCTCGTTGGCGGCGCCGTCACCGTCCGCATCGTCGGCCGCGATCTTCGCAAACGCGCCCGCGTTCATGCCGGCCTTCTTGAACTGCTGGCCGAAGG
>JAYUGN010000018.1:0-2673 GCA_043767605.1 Gammaproteobacteria bacterium | reverse complement strand
CGCTGGAAGAGGCCACCGGCATCAAGAAACTGATCGACGAAGTCGGCCTCACGCACGAGCAGTGCTCCGAGGCGCTGGGCTTCTCGCGCGTGCAGGTGACCAACCTGCTGCGCCTGTTCGAGTTGAACGACGATGTGCAGGCGCTGCTGCGCACCGGCAGGCTCTCGCTCGGGCACGCCAAGGTGCTGCTCGGGGTCGCGGGTCCGCGCCAGACCTCGCTGGCCAATCTCGTGCTCGCGCGCAGCTACTCGGTGCGGCAGACCGAAGAGCTGGTGCGCCACGCGCTGGCCGGTCGCGGCTCGGCCAAGAAGGGCAAGTCCAATCGCTCGCCGATCGAGAACGACCTCACGCAGAAACTCGGCCTGCCGGTGCGCCTGCAGCCGATGGGCGAGGGCGGCGGGCGCCTGACCATCCGCTACCGCCAGAAAGCCGAGCTCGAAAAGCTCCTGCGCATCCTGCGATGAGCCCGTGTCATGCCCGCGCACGCGGGCATCCAGTATGGATTCCAGCTTTCGCGGGAATGACGGCGGGTCTAAACTCCGCCTTCGCCCACGCGCCACCGCGGCGCTACGGAGGGCAAATGAACAACAAACCCTGGCGGCGCCTGCAGGCGTCGATCTTTCTCCTCGCCGCCGCGACCGCAATGCCTGCGCTGGCCCTCGATCCCTTCTATCTCAACGTGAACGTTTCTTCCACGACGGGGGCAATCGGCCACTATGAGCAGGGTTACTCGAAGCTCGAAGATGCGATCAATCAACTGGACTTCAATCAGCTTCGCCAGCACACGCCTGCTTACGCGAATGGCAACGAGGCGGTGAACGTGGGCTTCTACCTGCGCGGCCTCACCGTGACGATGTTGTTTCCAGATGACACACTTTCCCAAAGCACCACCTCGAGCGTATTGACGTTTCGGGTGCCCAATGCCCAGATCGACACCCAGTTCACGGGCACTGGCGCTTCGATTCCTGAAGCGCGCGCCGACGCCATCCGGCAACTCAAGGACTACCTCAAGAAGAACAAGCCGGCGCTGAGGCGCCTGCTCAACGCGTTCGCGCGCTACTCGCCGATCGACCCGCTCGCCGGCAACCCGGACAGCCTGTTCGGCCAGCGCATGAAGAACGACTTCAGCCACGGCTTCACCAACAAGGTGTCGCAGATCTGGGGCTGCAGCACCAGCGCGTTCAATTTCAGCAACGACGCGCCGATCCAGGTTGCGTCCAACGGCGGCACCGGCGACATATTCGCCGACGCGCAGGCCCGCCAGAATGCGTTGCAGGCGCAGAACGAAGTCGGCATCGGCCTCATGGCCTCGAGCACGCAAGCCAAGGTGGATCCGTCCGGCGGCGCGCCGGGCGGCACGTTCGCCACGATGTCGCTGACCCTGCCGTTCTCGTATACCGCCAAGCTCGATTCGGATCCGCGCAAGAAGATCCGCGTTGACCTGCCGCTGACCTACAGCGACAGCGAGGGCGCGTCGAGCTACTCGCTCGGCCTCGGGCTGGCGTACACGCATCCGCTCACGGACGAGTGGTCGCTGACGCCCGCGGTCGGCGTCGGCGCGGCCGGCTCGCAGGACCTCGGCTCCGCCGGCGGTGTCGGCTCGTACTCGCTGACCAGCGCCTACACCTGGCGCTTCGACGCCGTGGCGCTGTCGATGGGCAACTCGATCGGCCAGTACCAGTCGCTCGGCTTCAAGATCGGCGACGTCGAAGCCGAGGCGGACATCAAGAACACGGTGTTCACCAACGGCTTCCTGCTGACCGGCCCGAACTCGCTGATCTCGAAGAACCTCGTGGTCGAGTATTCACTGATCGACACGCGCATCACCGGCGACGAGGTCTACACCGACAGCTCCGACGAGATCGGTGTGGCGCTCGGCCACATCAGCACCGACCAGGGCGTGATCGACAGCTACACCAAACTCGGCCTGAGTTACCTGATGGCCAAGGGTGTCGGCGACATCAACAGCATCCGCCTCACCCTGACCTCGCGCTTCTAGGAGACCGCCATGAACAACGCGACGAAGTGGGTCTCCTGCCTGCTGCTCGCGCTGCCGCTGCTGGCGGCCGCAGCGCCAGCCGTGGCACCGGCGCCCGCGCCTGCCGCAGCGGTCACGCCGCCGCCCAAGCCGGTGGACACCACGCCGCAAGTCGCGGCGTACGCCGAGCTGGTCACCGGCAGCGTGACGGTTGGCACCGGCGCTGCGACGAAGTCGCTGTCGTCCGGCGATGCAATTCTCGAGCGCCAAACGGTGGTGGTCGGGCCCAACAGCTACGCCAACCTGCGCTTCCAGGACGGCGGCCATGTGCTGCTGCGCCCGAACAGCGAGTTCGCGATCGAGTCGTTCCGCTACACCGCGCCGCCGGTTGCGGCCACGCCGGTTACGGCCACGCCGGCACCCGGCGCCGCGCCGGTGGCCCCGGCGCCCGTGGGCAGCAGCGCATTCTTCCGGCTGGTGAAAGGCGGCTTCCGCGCGATCAGCGGCCTGATCGGCAAGACCGACCACGAGGCGTATCGCGTGAGCACACCGGCCGCGACCATCGGCATCCGTGGCACCGACTATGAAGTCGCGATCTGCACCGACGATTGCCCCGCACAGGCCACGGCGTCCGCCGGCGGCGTGGTCGCTGCGACGCACGAGGGTTCCATCACGCTGCGCACTTCGCGCGGCGA
>JAYUGN010000017.1:0-2673 GCA_043767605.1 Gammaproteobacteria bacterium | reverse complement strand
CGGCGGAAGTCACCCTCGGCGGCGTGGCCACCCACGAGATTTCATCGGTGAGCTTCGAATCGAAGCGCGTGCCGGGCCTCTACTTCATCGGCGAGGTGCTGGACGTGACCGGCTGGCTCGGCGGCTACAACTTCCAGTGGGCCTGGGCCTCGGCCCACGCCTGCGGCGAGGCGCTCTGAATAAAGGGGACGCACACCTTTATCGGGAGGAGCACCGCGGAATAAAGGTGTGCGTCCCCTTTATTTGCCGGCGGCCTTCGGCAGCGCGGTCAGGTCCTGGCAGGCGGACTCGAGACGGTTCAGGCCTTCGGCGATGTCGCTTTCCGGAATGATCAGCGAGGGCGCGAGTCGCAGCACGTCGGGGCCGGCCATCAGCGTCCACAGCCCCTGTCTCAGGCCGGCGTTGACCACGTCCTTCGCCTTGCCCTTCCACGGCGCACTCATCGGCGCGCCGATCAGCAGGCCAGCGCCACGCGGCGCCTCGAACAGGCCGTAACGCTTGCCGAGCGTGACGAGGCCGTCGGTCAAGAGCTTTGCGCGCGCCTTCACGCCCGCGAGGAGCGAGGGCTCCGACACGAGGTCGATGACGACTGCGCCGACGGCGCAGCCGAGCGGGTTGCCGCCGTAAGTCGAGCCGTGCGTGCCGAACGGCAGGCTCTGCGCAATCTCGGCCGTGGTCAGCATCGCGCCGATCGGGAAGCCGCCGCCCAGGCCCTTGGCGCTGGTGAGCACGTCGGGCGTCACGCCCGTCTGCTCGTAGGCGTACAGCGTGCCGGTACGACCGACGCCGGTCTGGATCTCGTCGTAGATGAGCAACGCGCCGTGCTTCCGGGTCAGCTCGCGCGCCGCGCGCAGAAACTCGGGCGTGGCCGGCAGGATGCCGCCCTCGCCCTGCACGGGCTCGATCACCACCGCGCAGGTCTTGTCCGAAATCGCCGCTTGCAGCGCGCCGACGTCGTTGAACGGCAAGTGTGTGATGCCGCCGGGCAGCGGCTCGAAGCCCCTGGTGTATTTTTCCTGTCCGCCGACGCTCACCGTGAACAGCGTGCGGCCGTGGAACGCGTTCACGAACGAAATGATCTCGTTCTTGTGCGGCCCGAACTTCGTGCTGCCGTGGCGGCGCGCCAGCTTGAACGCGGCCTCGTTGGCCTCGGCGCCGGAATTGCAGAAGAACACTCGCTCGGCGAAGGTCTTCTCGCACAGTTTCTGCGCGAGTCGCAGCGCCGGCTCGTTGGTCATGACGTTGGAGAGGTGCCAGAGCTTCTGCGACTGCTGCTGGAGCGCCTCGACCAGTTTCGGATGGCAATGGCCGAGCGCAGTCACCGCGATGCCGCAGGCGAAGTCCACGTACTCGCGGCCGTTCTGGTCCCAGATTCGCGATCCCGCGCCGCGCACCGGGATGATGTCCGCGGGCTGGTAGTTGGGGACCATGACCTCGTTGAAGGTCTGCCGGCTTACCTTGTCCATCTCACGCTCCAACCCGATAAAAAAGGGGACAGTCCTCATTTTCGGACCAAACCGAAAATAGTGACAGTCCCCGTGTTGGTGGAGCAGAAGGGGATCGAACCCTCGACCTCGTCATTGCGAACGACGCGCTCTCCCAGCTGAGCTACTGCCCCATGAACCGCAAAAGGGCGCGTATTCTAATCAGCATGAAGCCGGTTGTCCTGTCTTTTTCGCTCATCCTCGCCGTTGTCTCCCCGTTCGCAGGTGCCACGCTGCCGGCACACCCGCCCCGGCCTTACGTCGAAGGCCGGGTGATCGTGAAGTTCAAGCCCGGGATCGCCACCGGCCAGGTCGCCGCCAAGCGCAGCCTGGGCATGACTGCCCTGCGCGCCCACCTAGGCGGCCGCCTCGAGACACTCGCGCTGCCGGCCATGACCACCGTGCCGCAAGCCTTGGCGCTGTTGCGGGCCGATCCGGCGATCGAATACGCCGAGCCCGATGCGCTGCGCGTGCGGCGCGCAGGGCCGCCGCAGCCCAACGACCCGCTGTTCCCGGACCAATGGGGCCTGTACAACTCCGGCCAGGCCGATGTCCGCGACGCGTCCCCGGGCACACCCGGCGCCGACATGAACCTGCTGGACGCCTGGGACCCGGCGCACGACGGCACGTTTCCCGGTGTTGGCGACGGCAGCGCCACCGTGGCGATCATCGACGACTCCGTGCTCATCGACCACGACGACCTGGCCGCGAACATCGTCGCGGGCCGCGACTTCGTCAACGGCGACAGCGATCCCAGTCCGGACGGCAGCTTCGAGTTCCACGGCACCCTGGTGGCGGGCTGCGTCGGCGCGGTCGGCAACAACGGCAAGGGCGTGGCGGGCGTGGCCTGGAACGTGAAGCTGATGCCGCTGAAGTTCGGCTTCGACACCGACAGCTTCCTGTCCGCGATGGACTACGCGCGCACGCATGGCGCCAACATCGTCAACGCCAGCTTCGGCGGGCCGACCGCCTCGCAGTCCGAGATCGACGGCATCCAGGCCCTCGCCGACGCCGACATCCTGTTCGTGGCCGCGGCCGGCAACGACGACTCCAACACCGACCTTGCCCAACTGAACTACCCGGCCAACTATCCGCTGGCCAATATCGTCTCGGCCGCCGCGACCAACCGGCAGGACAACATCACCGGCTTCAGCCAATACGGGCCGATCACGGCGGACGTTGCCGCGCC
>JAYUGN010000016.1:0-2674 GCA_043767605.1 Gammaproteobacteria bacterium | reverse complement strand
CGGTGGGCCGCGAGGACGTGTCCGACACGGACCTCGAACGGGCACTGAGCTTGTTGCCGAGCGTGCCGCGCTCGGTGCTGTGGCTGTACCACGTCGAGGGTTATACCCACGTGGAGATCGCGGAAATGTGCGGCAAGACCGTGAGTTTTTCGAAATCGCAATTGAGCCGGGCGCACCAGAAGCTGAGAACGCTCCTGGGCGGAGAACCGGCGAGTACCGAAGGAATGCAGCTATGTTCTGCCGAATTAGCGAAGACCATTTGAGTCACTCATTTTCGGGGCCCGGCTCGCTGCCGGCCCGCCTGAAGGCGCTGCCCGCCTTCACGCCGCCTCCGGGCGGCTGGAACAGCCTGGCTGCGCGCCTGCAGTCGAGGCGCCGCCGCTTCGTCGCGATGAGCGGCGGCTTCGCGCTTGCCGCCTCGGTGGTGGTCGCCATCAGCGCTGCGCTGCTGAGGCCCGCGCTGCAACCGGACGCCCCTGCGCTGGCCATCGCCTCCTCGACCCGCGCGCCCACGGAACTGGCGCAGCTGATCAACCGCTCGCAGGCCCTCGAGCGCGAGCTGTCGAGCGCCAAGCCGCAGGTGGTGGTGTGGAACAGCCAGCGCGAGACGCGCGCCGCGGCGCTGGAGCAGCGCCTGCGCATGGTCGATGCACAACTCAATTATGCGGACTCGGACTCGGCCGAGGCCCTCTGGCGCGATCGCGTGAAGCTGATGAACGCGCTGGTCGAGCTGCACAAGCCCCAAGCACCCGGCCTGATGTACGCGTCGTACCAATATTGAGGTGGAGTTTCCGATGAAGCTGAAACCGTTTGGAGTTGCTGGAATTGCCGCACTGGCACTGGCACTGGGCCTGGCCACGCTGCCCGCCTGGGCCGGGTCGCCCGATGAAGACCAGGCGCAGGCCCGCAAGGACATGCAGAAGGCGCAGGCCGAGGTCGAGAAGGCCCGCGACGAGTTGCAGCGCGCAACGCGCGACCTCGCGCGCAGCATGGCCAAGGTCGAGCGCGACAACCCGCGCGTGCAGTACTTCGCCTACATGACCGACCCGAAGCGCGCCGTGCTCGGCGTGCTGATCGACGACGAACGCGAGGACGGCGAGATGCGCGGCGTGCGGCTGCTGGCGGTGACGCCGGGCGGCGGCGCCGACAAGGCGGGCCTCAAGGCCGGCGACCTGGTGACTTCGCTGAACGGCAACTCGCTGGCGCGCGACGGCAAGCTGCTGCCGCAAAAAAAGATGCGTGACGCGCTCAAGGCGCTGAAGGCCGGCGACTCCGCCAAGGTGGACTACGAACGCGAAGGCAAGAAGCTGGGCGCAACGATCGTCACGCAAGCGCCCGAGCCGGACCTCGCGATGGCGCCGTTCCTCGACAAGTGGATGCACGACGAGGACTGGGACAAGTTCGGCCCGGCGGGGGCCATGGGCTCCATGTCGATGTTCCACTTCCGCGGCCCGGCGATCCGCGGCCTCGAGCTGGCCAAGATCGAGGACGAACTCGGCACCTACTTCAAGACCAGGGATGGCGTGCTGGTCATCAGGGCGCCGAAGAACGGCAGCCTGGCGCTGAAGGGCGGCGACGTGATCCTCAAGATCGACGGCGACACGGTCAGCGAGCCGATCACGGTGCTCGACAAGCTGCACTCGCGCGGCGACGAGCAGACCGTGAAGCTCGAGATCATGCGCCAGGGCAAGAAGATGGAGCTCGAGGGCAAGATCCCGGTCGCCGACGCCGGCCTGCCGCGCACCTGGAAGTTCCAGGAGAAGCGCCGCCGCGTGAAGGATGGCGACGACGGCA
This sequence comes from Gammaproteobacteria bacterium, assembly GCA_043767605.1. Classification (GTDB taxonomy): domain Bacteria; phylum Pseudomonadota; class Gammaproteobacteria; order Nevskiales; family Nevskiaceae; genus JACPFV01. The sequence goes on along the minus strand of JAYUGN010000016.1, from coordinate 880 downwards.
AGGACGATCCCGACGGCCACTGAGCCGTAACCGCTTGCGCCGCCCCGCCCTGCTCGGCCCCCTCGACATGGCGGGGTTTTTATTTGCCCGGCGAGTAAACTAGCGCGCCATTTCAAGGGGGAGCGATGCGCGCAATCTTCATCGAGCGGCCTGGGGGCCCCGAAGTCCTGAAGGTCCGCGAAACCGCAACGCCGGCGCCCAGGCGCGGCGAACTGCAGGTTGCGGTGAAGGCCGCGGGCGTGAACTTCGCCGACATCCTCGCGCGCCAGGGCATCTATCCCCCCGCGCCGCCGACGCCCTCCATCGTCGGCTACGAAGTTTCCGGCACGGTCAGCGCCGTCGGCGACGGCGTCAACCCCGCCTGGGTCGGCAAGGCCGTGATCGCGATGCCGCACTTCGGCAGCTATGCGGAAGTCGCCTGCGTGGACCTCGCGCACGTCTGGGAAAAACCGGCGCGCCTGTCTTTCGAAGAAGCCGCGGCCGTTCCGGAAAATTATGTGACCGCCTGGGCCCTGCTGATCGGCCTGGGCGGCCTGAAGCGCGGCGAAACCGTGCTCGTGCACAACGCGGGCGGCGGCGTGGGTTTGGCGGCGCTCGACATCGCGTTGCACACCGGCGCAACGGTCATCGGCACTGCCAGCCCGCGCAAGCACGAGTTCCTGAAGGCTCGCGGCTGCCATCACTGCGTGGACTACACGCGCATCGTGTGGCCCGCTGACGTCCAACGGCTTTCGGGTGGCCACGGCGTGGACCTCGCCATCGACCCGATCGGCGGCGCGAACTGGAAGAAAAGTTATTCGGTGCTGCGCAAGGGCGGCCGCCTGGGCATGTTCGGCATCTCCAGCGCCTCGCAGGGCGGCAAACTCGGCCTGCTGAAAAT
>JAYUGN010000015.1:0-2680 GCA_043767605.1 Gammaproteobacteria bacterium | reverse complement strand
CGCCTCCGAAGAAATACTTGTCCATTTCGTCGGCGAGGAACTTGCGCGACTTGGCCTCGGCCAGCGCCAGCTTGTACTCGTTGATCAGCCGGGTCTGGTGGGCGACCCACTCGGCCCAGGCTTCTTTGGACACGTTCTCGAAGATCCGCTGGCCTAGCGGCCCCGGGTAGGGCGGTCGGGCCAGGCCTTCGGCCTCGCGGCCGAGCTTCACGCATTTCACGGTTCGGGTCATGGGACGAGCAGTTTACGCACCGGTGCGGGCAGGCCGTAGCGGGGAAGCGCTTCGCGGGCGATCCACTGGGTGCCGGCAGCCGCAGTTTTGCCGGATCTGGCGCGCAGGCGCACGGGTGTGAGCGTGAGGTTGAAGTGGGTGAAGCCGTGGCGCACGGCCGGCAATTTGCCAACCAGCTTTGTGCCGGCGGGCCGCGCGGCGCCGGCTTCGATCATCGGCGGGCACCACAGTCCACCCCAGATGCCGCGCTCGGCGCGGCGCTCGAGCAGCAGTTCGCCGCGGGCGTTCTCGATCAGCAGCAGCTGCGCGGTGCGGGCCGGGCGCGCCCGTTTGGGCCGCGGCGACGGGTAGGCTGTGACGCGCTTCATCTTGAGCGCGCGGCAGTCGGATGCGACCGGGCACGCATCGCAGCGCGGCGCGCGGGCCGTGCAGAGCGTTGCGCCAAGATCCATCAGTGCTTGCGAGTAGTCCGCGAGCTTCGCCTTCGGCAGCCGCGCTTCCGCGATCGCCCAAAGCTTGTCCGCGACTTTCGGCTCGCCGGGCCAGCCCTTCACGGCCGCATGGCGCGCGAGCACGCGGCGCACGTTGCCATCGAGGATCGCGTGGCGCGCACCGAAGGCCTGCGACAGGATTGCGCCGGCCGTCGAGCGGCCGATGCCCGGCAATTCGAGCGCGGCCTCGAAGTCGCGCGGGAACTCGCCGCCGTGCTGCTCGACGATCACCTGCGCTGCGCGATGCAGGTTGCGCGCGCGGGCGTAGTAGCCGAGGCCGGACCACAGCGCGAGAACGTCATCGAGCGGTGCCGTGGCCAGCGCGCGGACATCAGGGAAGCGCTCCATGAAGCGCCCGTAATAAGGAATGACGGTCGCGACCTGGGTCTGCTGCAGCATGATTTCGGAAACCCACACGCGGTACGCCGTGCGCGGGTGCTGCCAGGGCAAGTCGTGGCGGCCGTGCCGCGCGTGCCAGCGCAGCAGGCGCGTGGCGAAGCTCCTCACCCGCGCTGCGCGCCCCCTCACCCGCGCTACGCGCCCCCTCACCCGGGCCTGCGGCCCGGCCTCTCCCCGCGAGCGGGGAGAGGCATTCTTATTGTCCCGATGGCGGCGCGTCGGCGGGCTTGTCGGCGGGGGCCGGTGTTTCCGCGGGGGCCGGCGCGGGTGCCGGCTTGGGTCCGAGCTGCTTCTGCAGGAAATCGCCGAACTTGCTCTTCAGTTTCTCTTCCTGCTTCTGGACCTGCTTCTGCACTTCCTGCTGCGCGCGACCCTTGACCACGCTGCCGAGGTCCACTTTCACGTGCGGATCGAACCAGCTGCCGCTGACTTTCAGCGGCACCTTGGTGCCCTTGAGCTCGGGATACTTGTCGGTGCTCACGTTGAGCACGTAGTCAATGGTCTGGTTGACGAGGTTCAGGCTGCCGTCGCCGCCGAGCGCGTAGCCGGTGCCGGCGACATTCAGCGTGTCGGTGGTCAGCACGCCGCCCGCGATCTTGCCGCTGCCTTTCAGGTCCTTGAACGGCGTGCGCGCCGGGCCGCTGGACGCAGCGGTCGCGGCGGCGACGTCGCCCTTGTACAGCGCCTTGGCCTTCTGCAAATTCTCGTCGAGGTTGAAGCCCTCGACTGCGCCGTCCTTGAAGCTCAGCGCGGTGGCGCCCGCCAGCGCCTGCAGGATGTCGCCGACGGTGTTGCCGGTCGAGGTCGCGTTGAAGTTGAAGGTGCCCAGGCCGGACATGTAGGACTTGCCGAGGAAATCCTTCAGCAGCGGCGCGCTGTTGACGGCGTCGAGGCCCAGCTTCATGTCGTAGTGCGGTGCCCCTTTTGAACCTGTCCCGGGCGTGAGCTTCGTGCTCTGCGACATCCTGCCGCCGTAGAGTTTCGCGGTGAGCTCCTCGGTTTTGGCCTGGCCCTTGGGCGCATTCAGCGTGACGAGGATGTCGGTCAGGGCCATGCCCTTGAGCTTGAGGTTGTTCAGCGCCACGGTGCCGCTGGCGTTGACCGCGTCGAGCGCATCCACCGGGATCACGGTCTTCTTGAAGTCCTCGGCGCCGGCGGCGCTGGGTTTCTCTTCCCTGGCCTTCGTCGGCGGCGCGAGATAGCGGTCGGCATCCATCGAGTCCGCTTTCAGCGCGAACTGGATCACCGGCGCGCTGAAGTCCTTGATGCTCAGGCTGCCGGTCGCGGTGGTCTGGTCGAGCTTGATGATCAGCTTCTCGAGCTTCGCGTTCTTCGGGTCACCGCCGATGTCGCTGGAAAAACTCGCAGCCGTCAGCGCCTTGTCGTCGGCCGTGGGCGGCAGCGCGATGCCGAAGGATTTCGCCAGCACTTTCGGGTTGAAGGTGTTGGTCGAGATCTTGCCCGTGAGCTTCGGCGCATCGCCGCTGAGCCCTTCGCCCTGCAACGCCGCGTTGAGCACGAGGCCCGCGGCCTCGAGCACGCCGTTGCTGAAGGTGAA
>JAYUGN010000014.1:0-2686 GCA_043767605.1 Gammaproteobacteria bacterium | reverse complement strand
CCGACGGCGTTACGGTCGCGAGATCAACAAAGCGGTTCTCCGACTTCGATACGATTTTCTGCGCCATCACGACAACATCGTGCCGTTCGAGCGCGAGGCCCGCATTGGCAAGGCAACGCAGAACCAACGCCGCAAGGTCGTCACCCGGCGCAACCAGCGGCATATGCGGCACGGAAATCAGCTGCAGGTTCGCCGCCATGGTGGTCACGTCCGCTGCGCGGCCGTCAGCCGAACTGGGCTCGCAGTTTTGGCAGCACGTGTTGCGAATAGAGATGTATGAAGCGCGCCTGGTCGGGGCCAGGAGCGTGGAACACCAGATGACGGAAACCGAGCTCGAGATAGGGGCGGATTCTGGCCACGTGCTCATCGGGATCGGTCGAGACGATCCAGCGCTTGGCTGCGCGCTCGGCCGGCAGCTGGTCGGAAAGCCGTTCCATTTCGAGCGGGTCTTCCACTGACATCTTTTCCTCGGCCGACAGCGACAATGCCGCCCAGTAGCGCGTGTCTTCGAGCGCACGCTTCGCATCGAGGTCGAACGATACTTTCATTTCGATCATGCGGTCGATGCTGTCCGCCGGCCGGCCTGCGGCCTGCAGCCCTGCCGCGAGGTTGGGCAACAAGGTGTCGCGGTACAGCTCGGGCGCCTTGCCGCTGGTGCAGATGAAACCTTCGCCGACCTGCCCTGCATACTTGGAGATCATTGGCCCGGCACCCGCAATGTAGATCGGCACGCGCACCTTGGGCCGGTCGTAAATCGTGGCCTTCTCGGTGCGGTAGAACTCACCCTCGAAGCTGACCCGATCTTCCGCCCAGAGCTGCTGGATCAGCTTGACGGATTCGCGCAGGCGCCGGAAGCGCTCACCTTGTTCAGGCCATTTCATGCCGGTTGCCGGGACTTCGTTGAGCGACTCGCCCGTGCCGACACCGAGGATCATCCGGCCCGGAAACATGACGCCCAGCGTGCCGAAGGCCTGGGCGACAATCGATGGGTGGTAGCGGAAGGTCGGCGTCATGACGCTGGTGCCGATCGCGATGCGCGAGCTGCGCGCGCCGAGCGCGCCCATCCAGGCAAAGGAAAACGGCGCGTGACCGCCGGTGTGGCGCCAGGGCTGGAAGTGGTCGCTGATGAACACGGAGTCGAATCCCTGCTGTTCTGCAAGCACTGAAAAATCGAGCAGCTCATTCGGGCCGAACTGTTCTGCCGAGGCCTTGTAGCCAAGTCTTAGCAAGGGGTTGCTCCGCTGGTCGATGGGTGGTTCACGATGCGAGGCCGGCTGAGCGCGCTGCGCGCGGCGGCCGACTGCGGCCGGCCATAGAGCGTCGTACGCTGCACTGCCGGCCGGCCCAGGCGGTGTGCGAGGCGCTCAAGTTCCGTGGCGTCCAGCAGCTGGCCGTTGACTCCGCCTGCAGCGCGGGTAATCGATTCGTTCATCAGCGTGCCGCCCAGATCGTTGACACCCGCCTCGAGACACAGTGCCGCGCCCTGCGGCCCCATCTTGACCCACGAGGCCTGGATGTTCGGGATCAGAGGATTCAGAACCAGGCGCGCGATCGCGTGCATCAGCACCGCTTCACGCAAGGTCGGACCGGAACGCGCCCGTCCCTTGCGCCAAAGCGGTGCCTCCATGTGCACGAATGGCAGCGGCACGAACTCGGTGAAGCCACCGGTTTCGGCCTGCAGGCGCCGGACGCGCAGCAGATGCCGCGCCCAGTGCACGGGTCGCTCGACGTGGCCAAACATGATGGTCGCCGTTGAGCGCAGCCCCACCGAATGTGCGGCGCGCATGACCTCGAGCCACTGCTCAGTCTGCAGCTTGTCGGGGCACAGGATGGCGCGCATCTCATCGTCAAGGATCTCCGCCGCAGTGCCCGGCAGGGTCGCCAGTCCAGCCTTGCGCAACCGGGTCAGGTATTCGGTCAGGGACAGACCAAGTGTTTCCGCGCCGTGCCAGACCTCGAGCGGCGAGAAGGCGTGCACGTGCATCGCCGGCACAGCGGCCTTCACGGCAGCGACGATGTTGAGGTAGGTATCGCCGGTGTAGCTCGGATGGATGCCGCCCTGCAGGCAGACCTCGGTCGCGCCCGCCTCTGCGGCCTCGACGGTGCGACGCGCGATCTCCGCGAGATCGAGGTCATAGGCGGGACCGCGTAAGCTGCGCGAGCCGCGACCTTTGGCGAAGGCGCAGAAGCCACAGTGATAAAGACAGATATTGGTGTAATTGATGTTGCGGTTGATGACGTAGGTCACGGTCTCACCCGCGACCCGGGCGCGTACCCGGTCAGCCGCTGCCAGCACGGCCCGCAAATCGCCGCCATCCGCAGCGAAGAGCGTGGCGATACCCGATTCACTCAGCTCCTCGCCCGCCTCGGCTGCCGCCAGCAACGGCGCCACCGCTCCCGAAGCGACGGCGGCGCGCGCCCGGGCACTGACCCAGTCGCTCGCCGAAGAGGGAATAACCGTGTGCGTTCCCGCATACCAGGCGTCGGGCCGCGCGAGGCCCTGGCTGTCGGTCAGGTGCAGGATCGCAGGCACCAGTGCAGCGTCCACCCAGCGCGCGGGCGCGCGGGCGTAAGTCGGGCCGATCGCGAGGCGCTCGACCAGCTGCCGGTCCGCCGCCGCCGTCTGCTGCTCGAGATCGCGCAGCTGCGGCCAGGGCGCCTCAGGGTTCACATGGTCGGGAGTCAC
>JAYUGN010000013.1:0-7847 GCA_043767605.1 Gammaproteobacteria bacterium | reverse complement strand
TGGCCGCGCACACGGCAGTCCAGTGGAAAGTTTCAGTGGTCATGGTGAGATGTCCTCGGATGTTCAGGCGGTGGCGGTGGAGTTGGCGGCAGAGGTTTCGGCCTCCGCTTTGCGCTCTTCGGCACGGACCGGCCGGATCTGGCCGCGCTCTTCCACGAACACGATGTGCTCGTCCTTCTTGTCGCTGTTGACGAAGGAGCGAAAGCGCTGGCGCGTGGCCGGGTCGTTGACGGCCGTCTTCCACTCGCACTGGTAGGTGTCGACCACGTGCTGCATTTCGGCTTCGAGTTGGGCGCCGAGCCCCAGCGTGTCCTGAATGAGCACGTCCTTCAGGTAGTCGAGCCCGCCTTCGAGGTTGTCGCGCCAGGTGCTGGTGCGTTGCAGGCGATCGGCGGTGCGCGTGTAGAACATCAGGAAGCGGTCGATCAGGCGGATCATCTGGTCTTTGTCGAGATCGGCAGCGATCAGCTCGGCGTGGCGTGGCTTCATGCCGCCGTTGCCGCAGACGTACAGGTTCCAGCCTTTCTCGGTGGCGATCACGCCCACGTCCTTGCTCTGCGCCTCGGCGCACTCGCGCGTGCAACCGCTCACCGCCAACTTCAGTTTGTGCGGCGCGCGCAGGCCGCGATAGCGGTTCTCGATATCGATCGCGAGCTTCACGGAATCCTGCACGCCGTAGCGGCACCAGGTGCTGCCGACGCAGGACTTCACCGTGCGCACCGCCTTGCCATAGGCGTGGCCAGATTCGAAACCGGCATCCACGAGTTCCTTCCAGATAACCGGCAACTGGTGCACCTGCGCGCCGAAGAGATCGATGCGCTGGCCGCCGGTGATCTTGGTGTACAGGCCATATTTCTTCGCCACCGCGCCGAGCACGATCAGCTTGTCGGGCGTGATCTCGCCGCCGGGCACGCGCGGCACGATCGAATAGGTGCCGTCCTTCTGGATGTTGGCGAGATAGTAGTCGTTGCTGTCCTGCAGCTTGGCGTGCATGGGTTTCAGCACATGTTCGTTCCAGCACGAGGCGAGGATGCTACCCACCGCCGGCTTGCAGATGTCGCAGCCGCGGCGGAGACCACTTCCTTGGCCGTGCTTCGCGATCAGCGCATCGAAAGTCTTGATCTGGCCGACGCGCACCAAGTGATACAGCTCCTGGCGCGTGTGCGCGAAGTGCTCGCACAGGTGGTTGTTGACCGCGACACCGCGGCTCGCGAGTTCGTGCTTGAGGATCTGCGTCACCAGCGGCCCGCAGCCGCCGCAGGAACTGGCGGCCTTGGTCTTCTTCTTGAGGTCGCCCAGCGTGGTGCAGCCGGATTCGATCGCGCCGCAGATGGCGCCCTTGCTGACGTTGTTGCAGGAGCAGATCTGCGCCGCCGCCGGGAGCGCGGTCACGCCGATGCCGCCGCCCTTCTCGCCGCCGCTGTCGCGCCGCGGCAGGATCAGGTCTTCCGGATGCTGCGGCAGCTCCAGGCGATTCAGCGCCATCTGCAGCAAGGTCCCGTATTCCTCCGCCTCGCCGACCAGCACCGCGCCGAGCAAATACTTGTGGTCGCTGCTGACCACGAGACGCTTGTAAATCTTTTTGACTTCGTCCGACCACGAATAGGTGCGCGCGCCCGGCGTCACCGCCTGCGCATCGCCGACGCTGGCCACATCCACGCCGAGCAATTTCAGCTTGGTGCTCATGTCGGCGCCGCAGAAAAGAGGCGCAGCCGCAGTCCGCTCATTCGTCCCTCTCCCCGCAGGGGAGAGGGGGAAACCGTCCGCGGAGCGGACGGTGGGGTGAGGGAGTGCGAGCTGGTGCGCAACGACCCGCGCCATCTCGTAGCCCGGTGCCACGAGGCCGAAGATCCTGCCGTTCCACAGCGCGCACTCGCCGATGGCGTAGATGTCCGGGTCGGAGGTCTGGCAGTGGTTGTCGATGCGGATGCCGCCGCGCTCGCCGACCTCGAGGCCGGCCTCGCGCGCCAGCGCATCGCTGGGCCGGATGCCGGCCGAGAACACCACGACGTCGGCCTCGAGCTCGCTGCCGTCGGCGAACTTGAGCGCGTGGCGACAACCCTTGCCGCCTGCCCCGAGCGCCGACGAGGGGTCGCCGATGGACTGCGTGTTCTTGCCGGTGTGCACACGCACGCCGAGGTCCTCGATTTTCTGGCGCAGCACGCGCCCACCGCCGTCGTCCACCTGCACCGCCATCAGGCGCGGCGCGAATTCAACCACGTGCACTTCGAGGTTCAGGTCCTTCAGCGCCTTCGCGGCCTCCAGGCCCAGCAGCCCTCCGCCGATGACCACGCCGATCTTGCCCTCGCGCGCGCAAGCCGCGATCGCCTCGAGGTCCTCGATCGTGCGGTAAACGAAGCAGCCCGGCCGGTCGCGGCCTGGCACCGGTGGCACGAACGGAAATGAGCCGGTGGCCAGAACGAGCTTGTCATACGGCAGCTCGCGGCCGTGCTCCGAGCGCACGAGCTTTGCGGCGCGATCGATCGCCACCGCCTTGTCGCCGACGTGCAGCGCGTAGCCATTGCCCTCGAAGAAACCTTCGGCGACCAGCGAGAGATCAGCCGCGCTTTTGCCCGAAAAGAAATCGGTGAGGTGCACGCGGTCGTAGGCCGGACGCGGCTCCTCGCACAGCACCGCGACCTCGGCGCTCGCGCCCTGGTTCTGCAGCTGCTCCAGGAACTTGTGGCCCACCATGCCGTGGCCGATGACGACGATTTTCATGCGCGTCGCTAAGCCGCCAGGCCTTCGCGTGCCGCGAGGGCCTGCTCGTACAGCGCCTGCTCGCGCGTCTTGTGCTCGCCCGAGAAGCGCACCGCCAGCGCACAGGCGCTGGACACCAGCACGAACGTGCCCAGCATCGCGAGGCACTGTTGCGTGTTGCCCACGCCTTTCAGCAGGAAGCCGGCCGCCACCGCGCCGACGTTGCCGCCCGCGCCGATGATGCCGGCAACGCCGCCGAGTGCGTTGCGGTCTATGAACGGCACCAGCGCGTAGGTCGCGCCGCAGGCCATGTGCGTGAAGAGACCGAAGGCGATCATCGCGACCACGGCCCACGCGGCCACCTGCATCTGCGCGAACCACAGCAGGCCCAGGCCCTCGCCGACGATCAGCGCGAACAGCAGCGCGGTGCGGGCATCCAGGCCACGGCGCGCGGCGGCGCGGTCGGACAGCCAGCCACCGAGGGCGCGCGCGAACAGCGCGAGCAGGCCGAACGAGCCGGCGGCAAGGCCCGCCGAGCGCAGGTCGAACTGGAACTGGTCCACGTAATACATCGCGGCGATGTTGTGGATGAAGATCTCGACGCCGAAGCACGCGCCGTAGGTCACGAACAGCATCCACACGCGGTAGTTGGCGCAGGCCTGCTTGAAGCTGGTCCAGCCGGCCTTCTTGCCGCCTGCCGGCATCAGGCCGCTGGCGCGCAGCGTCGAATAATTCCCCGCCGGGCAATCCTGGGTGTAGCGCCAATAGAGGAATGCCATCACGAGCATGAGCACGCCCGGCACCAGCAGCGCGAGGCGCCAGCCGAAGGCCTGCTCGACGCCCAGCGACACCAGCGCGGCGAGCATCAGCGGCATCAGCGTCTGCGTGGCGCCGCCGCCGGAATTGCCCCAGCCCGCCGCCGCCGCGTTGGCGGTGCCGACCACGTTGGGCGCGAACATCACGGACGTGTGGTACTGCGTGATGACGAAGCTCGCGCCGATCGCGCCGATCAGCAGGCGGAACGTAAGGAAGCTCTCGTAGCTCTGCGCGGTGGCGACGCCGAAGACCGGCAGGCTGCCGGCCAGCAACAGCACGGTGTAGGTGAGGCGCGGGCCGTAGCGATCGCACAGCGGGCCAATCAGCAGGCGCGCGAAGATCGTGATCGCCACCGCCGCGATGGTGATGTTGGCGATCTGGTCTTTATTGAGCCCGAATTGCGCCTTGATCACCGGCATCAGCGGCGCGCAGGCGAACCAGGCGAAGAAACAGACGAAGAACGCCATCCAGGTCAGATGGAACGCCCGCATCTGCGGCGAAGACAGGCTGAACAACTCGATCCGGGTGGCCTTGGCCATCCCTGCACTTGCTGAAGACATGCGTGCTCCCAAACTGGCAGATCAGGTCTGCCACCGAGAGCGTCACGCAATCGTCATGCCACGGTTCGCGCATGGGGCCGCGCATCCGAGGGGCGTTCGGCACCGTCTTGCACCGCTTCGACGCTGCAAGACGGTGCAGCGCACCAGCGCAGACCATCTCTCAGAGAAAATAAAGGGGACGCACACCTTTAACGCGCGAATAAAGGTGTGCGTCCCCTTTAACTAAAGGTGTGCGTCCCCTTTATCCCTTACAAGCGGCCAGCGGCTCGGGGAACGCGATGTCCGGCGGCGTCACCGACGCGGGCATCGGCCGTCCCTGCATCTGCATCATGCAGGCCGGGTAGTTGGTGATGATGCCGTCGGAGCCGATGTCGGTCGCGAACTGCAGGTCGGCGATGGTGTCCACGGTCCAGGGCACCAGCTTCTGGCCGGCGGCGTGCACGGCATCGGCGCATTCGGCGTTGACGTCGCCACCGTCGGCCTGGGAGACCCAGGTCGGCGACACATAGTTGTGGCCGCGCGCGATGTTGTACGCCAGCGGCGCGGTGCAGCCTTCGTTGGACAGGTGCAGCGTCGCAATGGTCGAGTCGCCGAGCTTCACGAGGTCAAGGCAGTACGGCTCGAACGACTGCACGATGATGCGGTGCTGGATGCCGGAGGCGTGGATCAGGTCGACCAGCGCCGGCGCGGCGGCGCGGCAGTCGTAGTCCTTCAGCTCGATCGTGACGGTCGGGCCTAACGGCCCGAGGCTCTTGGCCAGGTCGAACACTTCCTGCGCCGTCGGGAACACCACGCCCTTGCCGCGGTACGGATGCGACTGGGTGTCGTTGTGCGTGCCCGAGGTCGTGCCCTGCCCCGGCACGTACCAGTAGCCGGCGTCGCACTTGCGCAGGTCCTCGAGCGTGAAAGCGCTGACGTTGCCGGTGCAGTTGCTGGTGCGGTTTACCGTGCCGTCGTGGATCAGCACCAGCACGCCGTCGCTGGTGAGCGACGTGTCGGTCTCGAAATCGTCGACGCCCAGGCGCGCCGCATTCTGGTACGCCGCCAGCGTGTCTTCGGGGGCGTAGGCCGCGCCGCCGCGATGGGCCGACACATAAGGTCCCTCGTGCGGAGCACCGTCGTATACGTGGTAGCCGGTATCGGCCGCCTGCGCACCCACGGACACCGGGGCGGACTGCATGCAGGCCGCGAGCGCGGTAGCCGCAAAAGCGAACAGGGGCAGGGCAGCGTTGCGAAGGGACATGGGGGCGCCTGATGAACAGTTCAGGCCAGTGTAGTGGCTTGCTATGACAACGCCGTGACTAGGGCGTTTTTACTGCCGACCGATCATCGACCTGCCGTTGCTCGGCGGACGGCCCTCTACAAGGTGTTGACCCGCATGCGGGCGTGAAATCATAATGCTTTCATATTGAGGGCATTGTGACATGACCCAGTTCAGCATCCGCGACATCGACCCGGCCACCGCCGCGCGACTCAAGCGCAACGCCCAGCGCAAGGGCCAGAGCCTGAACCGCTACCTGCAGGCGGCGCTGCGCAAGATGGCGGCGGGCGAGGAGCGGCCCGGGTATGCCGAGCACAACGACCTCGACGCGCTCGCCGGCACCTGGAGCGCCGCCCAGGCGCGGGCCTTCGAGGACGTCACGGCGCCGTTCGCAGACGTCGACAAGGCCTTGTGGCGCTGATCGCGGTCGCGCTCGACACCAACGCCTACACCGCCTTCAAGCTGGGGCGCGAGGAGGCCCGGGAGATCATCCGCAGGGCGGACACGATCGGCCTGAGCGCCGTCGTCGCGGGCGAACTGCTCGCCGGTTTTGCGGCAGGCGGACAGGAAAAACGCAACCGCTCCGAGTTCGGCCGCTTCCTCGCCTCCCCGCGCGTGCACGTCCATGCCGTGAGCGAAGTGACGGCCGACTACTACGCCCGCGTTTACGCGACGCTGCGGGCCAAGGGCCGCCCGATCCCGACCAACGATCTCTGGATCGCGGCCAGCGCGCTGGAGCACGGCCAGCGCCTGTACAGCTACGACGCGCACTTCGCCGATATCGATGGCCTGATTTCCGGGCGCAGCGTCGGGGATTTTTCGCTCTGAGCGCGGCTCAGCGCTGCCGCCAGCGCTGGGTGCGCGGCAACAGCCAGCGCAGCACCGCGTACTGCAGCAGGCGCACCGCCCCGCAGGCCGTGACGATCAGGCAGGCCATCGCCGCGGCGGCAGCCGGCTCGCCGGAATCGTCGAGGTTCAGCACCGCGATCGAGGCCAGCACCGTGTGCGGTGAATACAGGAACACCACCGCCGACACCGTGGTCATCGCGAACACGAAGAGATAGAACGCCACGTCGAGCACCTCCGGCAGGCACACCGGCAGCGTGACGCGCCCGAGCAGCCGCCAGAACGTCGCGCCCAGCGAACTGTTGGCCGCTTCGAACTCGCGGTCGAGCTGGCCTACCGCCGCGGTCGCGGTGATGTGCGGCACCGAGTAGGCGTGCACTACGGTGCACAGGACCATCAGCGTCAGCGAGCCGTAAAGCCCGTTCAGCGGATTGGCCGCGGCGTTGAAGAAAAAGATGTAGCCCAGGCCCAGCGCCATGCCGGGAATGCCCAGCGGCATCAGTGCCAGTACGCGCAACAGCGCGCGCGCGCCCTGCGCGCCGCGGCCTTTCTCCGCAAGGTAGGCGAACAGGAACACGAAGGGCGTGCCGACCAGTGCGGTCCCCAGCGACAGCAGCACGGTGTTCACGAACGCGCCCCAGCCCGAACCCGGCAGGATCTCGAAGCTGTAGTGGCTCAAGGTGAAGTTCAGGTCATAGGGCCAGTAGGTGACGAACGAGGCGTAGTACGCCATGCCGATCACGGCCAGCACCGCGCCGGAGAGCGCGACCGCAAAAACGCCGGCCAGCAGGTCGCGTTGGCGATCCGGCGGCGGCACGTAGACCGTGGCCTGCGAGGTCAGCGCGGCGCCCTGCCCGCGCGCAGCCCAGCGCTCGGCCGCGAATGCCAGCAGCGCCGGCAGCAGCAGGAGCAGCGCAATCGCTGCGCCGAGGTTGAAGTTCTGCTGGCCGATCACCTGCTTGTAGATGTCGGTCGCGATCACGTTGTACTGTCCGCCGACCACTTTCGGGATGCCGAAGTCGGTGAACACGCGCGTGAACACCACCGCCGCCGCGCTGACCAGGCCGTAGCGCACCGAGGGCAGCGTGACCGTCCACAGCACGCGCAGCTTGCCGGCGCCCAGCATGCGCGCCGCTTCGTACAGCCGGCCATCGGCGTTGGCGAACGAGGCGCTGAGGATCACGAAGGCGAAGGGCAGCGCCCAGAAACACGAGGCGATCACGATGCCGACCGCGCCGTGCAGCGGCGCACCGAACAAGAGTGCCCGCGCCACGCCCTGCTCGCCGAACCAGTAAATGAGCGAGACCGCCGCCAGCAGCGAGGGTGTCAGCAGCGGCAGGAACAGCACCGCGCGGAACAGCTCGCGACCCGGCATGCGGCTGCGGGCGATCACCCAGGCCGCGCCGAACGCCAGCGTCACGACGATCAGTGTGGAAACACTGGCCATCCACAGCGAGTGCGTGAGCGAGCTGCGCAGCGCGGGGCGGCCGAGGTACTCGGCGAAATTGGCCATGCCCACGAACGCACCCTGATCGTTGATGAGCGCGCGCTGCAGCAGCGTGGCCATCGGCAGCACGAGCCCCAGCACCAGCACCGCGAGCCCGCCGAACAGCAGGCCGCGCTGGGCCCAATCCTGCGCCGTCGGCCGCAGGCTCACCGCGCCG
>JAYUGN010000012.1:0-2719 GCA_043767605.1 Gammaproteobacteria bacterium | reverse complement strand
GCACGTCGTGGCCCAGGCGCGAGGCGTAACGCTCGAGCTCCATCGTGTAATACAGGCCGAGGCCGTCCGGCCACCAGTCCGGGCCGCTCTTGAGCCAGGCGCTGAAGAAGTACACCGACATCACCTGCAGCAGCAGGCCGGCGCTGGCGGTCGAGATGTGCAGGTTCTTTTCGGGTGGCGCGTGGGTGGCCAGCGCGGCGTCCACGCTCCAGCGCGCACCCAGCGGCAGGAACATGCCCCAGAACAGCAGGCAGAGCAGCAGCGTGTCGCCGCCGAGCAGGATCAGCGGGTTGCGGTTGATCAGCGAGACCATCAGCACGAACAGGCCGATCGTGGCGGCGCGCGTGCGGTACCCCAGCATCAGCGCCAGTGCGAACACGAAAGTGACGGCCAGCAGCAGTGCCGCGAACCACCACTCGCCGTTGACCAGGTACAGAGACACGCGCGACCAGCCCTCGGCCTGTACCAGGTAGCTGCGGGGCAGCACGCCCCAGTCGGTGAAGAACGCGCCGATGTCCGGCACGCGGTTCAGCACATAGAAGGCCAGCAACCCGCCGAGCAGCGCCCGGAACAGCGCGAGCGTGCGCAGGTCTATGCCGAACACCTCGGCGGCGGTATGTCTCCAGCGCGCGGAAATCAGCGGCTAGTTCTTCTTAGTTCTTCCGGGGTTCCAGGTCGCCCATGTGGCCGGTGCCGCCGTCGAGCCACTCGATGCGCTCCTTGAGCTCCTTCGACAGCCTGGAGTCCGGCGCGCCGACGAAACCGGTCGAAATGAGGCCACTGGCGCCCGTGGGCAGCACCGAGATCGCCGCCGTGGTCGGAATGCCGATCGTGCCGCCGGTCGTGGCCGTGCCCGTGGAACTGGCCTTGACGTCCTTGCTCTCGTCGTTGTTGGCGACTTCCGAGGCGATGAAGCCCAGGCCCACCGCGCCGACGGCCAGCGTGGCCCAGTCGATCGCGTTGTAGCCCATGAAGGTCCCTTGCGCGACGTCGGCCGGATTCTCGGCGGGCGTCTCCTCGGCCGGCGCTTCGGTCTTGGCCGTCTCGGTCTCGGCGGGTTTGTCGCCGGCGCCGAAGAAGTTCTTCACGCCATGCCAGCTGCGCGCGAAAAAGCCTTCCTCGGCAGCGGCCGGCGCGGCTTCCGCCGACGCGGCAGCGGTGGCTTCCTCGGCGGGCGCCTCAGCGGCGGCGGCATCGCCTTCCGGGGCAACCTCGCTCTCCGTGGGGGGCTGGTCGGCCGGGGCTTCCTCTGCGGGCGCTTCTTCCGCCGGCGACTCGCCTTCAATCTGCTTGAGCGCGTAGGACTTCTTCAGCACCGACAGGCCGTTGAGGTGCGCGGAGTTGAGGCCGGCGCGCGTGAAATCGAACTGCATCAGCGGCGCGGCCGGCCGGTAGGCATCGCGCGAGTTCGCGCCGTAATCGAGGCGCAGACCGTAATGGAAATCGCGCGGGGCGACCCTGTGGCCGCCGAAGCTCAGGCCCATGTAGGCGGTGCCCTGGGTGGACTCGTCCTGTCCGGCCGCCATGGCGGCTCCGATGACGGTTGCGAGCGAGAGCACCACGATGATTCTGCGCATTAAATCCGTCCTTCGATTGGGTTGGATAAACAGGCCACTTGACGCCTGGGCACTATAGGGAGCGCGCGCCGGGTAAGGCAAGCAATACTAGGATTCATGACCCCACGACCTGCCGCTGGCCGCGCCAGCACCCTCCTGCTCCAGGGCCCGGCCGGCGCCATCGAGACGCTGGTCGCCATGCCAGCGGAGGCCCCGACGGGCATCGCGGTGGCCTGCCACCCGCACCCGCTGCACGGCGGCGCGCTGGGCAACAAGGTCACCTACACGCTGGCGTCCTGCGCGCTGAAGGCGGGGATGGCGTCGGCGCGTTTCAATTTCCGTGGCGTCGGCAAGAGTCAGGGCCTGCACGACGAAGGCCGCGGCGAGACCGAGGACACGCTGGCCGTGATCACCTGGCTGCGCTCGCAATGGCCGGACCTGCCGTTGCTGCTGGCCGGGTTTTCCTTCGGCGCGTTCGTGAGCTTGAAGGCGTCCGCGCGCGCAAGACCGGCGCTGCAGGTCAGCATCGCCCCGCCGTTCCGGTATTTCGACGGCGAGCCCAGGCCGGCGCGGCCGCCGGCGCCGTGGCTGGTCGTGCACGGTCGCGACGACGAAGTGGTGGACTACCGCGAGACCTGCGCGGCGCTGGCGGCCTACGAGCCACCGGCCGAACGGGTCACGCTCGACGGCGTCGGCCATTTCTTCCACGGCAAGCTTGGCGAACTGGAGCAGGCCGTCGGCGATTTCGTGCGCCGCCACCCGTTTGCTACGCTGCCACGCGGGGATTGAACGGGACCGTTCAGGGGGAGGAGGGCATGGCCGGCTGGCTCAGCAACCGCAAGCTGCGGACCAAGCTGCTGCTGGCCTTCGGCTTGTTGCTGGCGGTGTTCGTCGCCGGCACCGTCGCCGCGCTGCTCGCGCAGGAGCAGGCCACCCATGCGCGCGAGCTGAGCAACCAGACCTGGGCCACGGTGGCCGACCTCGACCGCCTCGCGCGCGCCGTGCAGGACCAGCAGTTGACGCTGCGCGGCTACGTGATCACGCGCAAGCGCGCATTCCTCGACTCCCACGAGAGCGGCCGCGAGGAATTCACGCGCCGGCTCGCGGTCCTGCGCGCGCGGCTGGCGGACGACGCGCTGGCGGCGACACGGCTGTCGCAGGTC
>JAYUGN010000011.1:0-7956 GCA_043767605.1 Gammaproteobacteria bacterium | reverse complement strand
CGCGCAACTGGCCTTCGAACCTGGCGGGCGTGTAGCCCTGCGCCGCGAGGCGCTCGCGATACGCCTCGCCGGAGAACTTGCCGTCCTGCTGGAACGCGGGGATCGCGCTGATCGACTCGAACACCATGGCGTCGGCGGCGCGGTAGCCGGCTTTGCGCACGTGCTGGCGCAGCATCGACTCCTGGATCATGTCGTCGAGCACGCCCTGGCGGAACCTGGGCCGGTCAATCATGTCCTGGCGGAAGTTCTCGCCCATCATCGCCTGCAGCTGCTGCAGGCGCTGGTCGTACGCGGCCTTGAACTGCTGCTGCGTGATCTTCTGGTCGCCGACTTTCGCCACGGTCGGATCGCCGCCGCCCGTGCGGAACGTCTCGATGCCGAAAAAGGCGAACGGGATGACGATCAGGCCGACGATGAACCAGACGAAGGGCCCGGTCAGGCGGTC
Source organism: Gammaproteobacteria bacterium (assembly GCA_043767605.1). Taxonomy (GTDB): domain Bacteria; phylum Pseudomonadota; class Gammaproteobacteria; order Nevskiales; family Nevskiaceae; genus JACPFV01. The sequence continues at coordinate 7,511 of JAYUGN010000011.1, read as the reverse complement.
GCGGATGTGTTGCAACATGGTTTTCACCCCAAGCAAACGGGGCGCCGCAGCGCCCCGTGTAGTGACATCAACAACAGCAAATTAACTGGCGGAGCGGACGGGACTCGAACCCGCGACCCCGTGCGTGACAGGCACGTATTCTAACCAACTGAACTACCGCTCCAGAAAACTTGGTACCGCTGCGTACTGGTGGGTGCTGACGGGCTCGAACCGCCGACCCTCGCCGTGTAAAGGCGGTGCTCTACCAACTGAGCTAAGCACCCGGACCCGGCCCGCTGCGAAAAGCGCGTCAGTTTACGGAGTCCTTCAACGCCTTACCAGCCTTGAAGGCCACTGTTTTCACCGCCGCGATGCGAATGGCTGCCCCGGTCTTCGGATTTCGCCCTACCCGCGCCGCGCGCTTGCGCACGGCAAAGGTGCCAAAACCGACCAGCGCCACCCGGTCGCCCTTGCGCAGGGCCCGGCCGATCGCCTCGAACGTGCAATCGAGCGCGCGGCCGGCCTCGGCCTTCGACAGCCCGGCCTTGTCGGCCACGACGTCGATCAGTTCCGCCTTGCTCATGAATGCGTCCCGGGAATCTGCAGCGGCGCGCTTTATAGCAAGCGCCGTTCCGCGGCGTCAATGGACGCAAACGCGGCGGCGTCCGAGGAAAAAAACGGCCCGGATGCGGATTTACTAGCGCGCAGAACCCGTCATATTTTTGGTTGACGGCGGGTTCATGTCCTGTAAACTTCTGCCCCGTCGCGGTTCCCCTATCACGTGTGCATGACGGTGTCTGTGCAGTCGCACCCCACCGTGCGTCAGGAGTTGCAAGCAATGAACGGTAAATTCCTCGGGCTGCCCTTCGGGGCGGCGATCCGCACTTTTGCGGCCGCATCCCTCCTTTCCTTCATTGCCGGCGCCCACGCGCAGGACAATCCGGCCCCGGCCGACAACGCCACGCCCCCGGCGGCCGACAGCAGCACCCCGCCTCCGGACGCCGCCGCGCCTGCCGAGGCTGCTCCGGCCGATACGGCCGCAGCACCTGCAGACGCCACGGCTGCGGCACCAGCCGGCGACACGGCCACCGCCACGGAAGCCGCGCCTGCGACACCCGATGCGGCGCAGGCACCGCTGCCGACCATTCCGGTCAAGGCCGGCGACAATGCCGAGCCGGCGAAAGACACGACCAGGCTCGACACCATCGAGGTCACCGGCTCGCGCATCAGGCGCACGGATTTTGAGTCCGCCCAGCCGGTGCTGATCCTCACCCGCAAGGACATCGAGCGGACCGGCCTGACCTCGATTGGCGACTTGCTGCAGAAACTGCCGGCGGCGGGCACGGCGCTGGGCACCACCGTCAACAATGGCGGCAGCGGCGCCGTCGAAGTGGACCTGCGCAACCTCACCTCCGCCCGCGTGCTCGTGTTGGTCAACGGCCACCGCTGGGTCAACGGTCTTAGCTCGACGTCCACATCGTCGGTGGATCTCACGACCATTCCCATTTCGGTCATTGAGCGCGTCGAGGTGCTGAAGGACGGCGCTTCCGCGATCTACGGCTCCGACGCCATCGCTGGCGTCATCAATATCATCACTCGCAAGGACTACTCGGGCGCCGAATTCCGCACCCAGGCCGGTGTGTATTCGAAGGGCGACGGGCTGACGCAGTCCCACAGCCTTTCAATCGGCAGCATCATCGACAAAACCTCATTGTTCTTTGACCTGAGCTTCACGCGGCAGGATGCGATCTATAACGGCACCCGCGAACTGACCTCCGTGCCGACCTTCGGCACCGGCAGTTCACGTGGCAGCGGCGGCATCCCCCAGGGTCACTTCCAGTTCGTGCCGACGCCCCAGACGGCATCCGGCTTGACGGCCGCCGATCCGATGAGCTGCACCGGCGCACCGCTGTGCGACGTCACGGTCAAGAATGGCGCGACCGGCGCTACTTTTGCCGACTTTCGTCATTTCGACAAAATCAAAGACCCGTACAACTACGCGCCGGTCAACTATCTCCTGACGCCGAACGAGCGCACCGGCGTGTTTGGCCAGATATCGCGCCAGTTGACACCGGACATCGCGTTCCACACCGAGTTGCTCTACAACCTGCGCCGCTCGGCGCAGAACCTCGCCCCGATGCCAATCCTCGCGGGCGACCTGGCGCCGCCGCCGTTCGATACCTTGTTCGTCTCTGCCACCAATACCTTCAATCGCCTCGGCCAGGACATCGGCAAGGGCGCCAGCGGACCCTTGACGCCCGGTTCGGGCCTGGCCCGCAATCGCTCCCTGTTGTACGGCAATCGCGTGTTTTCCGAGGATGTGGACACGATTCGCGCCGGCTTCTCGTTCGACGGCGGACTGGATCTGGCGGCGATCAGGATCCCCCGCTTGATCAACTGGGACCTGGGCTATAGCTACGCCGAAACCAAACAGAAGCAAACCAATGAAGGCTTGTACGACCTGACCCGACTCGCCCAGGCTCTGGGCCCGGCGACGGGCTGCCTGGCGCCCTGCGTGCCCTTCAGCTTGTTCGGCGCCAACATCACTCAACAAATGCTGGGCTACGTCTCTTACACCGGCATCGGCAGCACGCGTGCGCTCAGGCGCGACCTGTACCTCAACCTCAGCACCGAGCTGTTCCAGTTCTTCGATAACGGACCGGTCGGCATGGCCGTCGGCGCGGAACGCCGCGAAGAGGCCTATCAGAACCAGCCCGATCCGCTGGTGGTGTCCGGCACCAGCAGCGGCAACCGCGCCAAGCCCACGGGCGGCGGCTACGACGTCAATGAGTACTACACCGAGCTGTCGCTGCCCCTGCTTCGCAACGTAGACCTCGACAGCATTCCAGGCCTTTCCAACGTGGCCTGGCTCAAGGACCGGGGCCTGGCCAAAGAACTGGACCTGTCGCTCGCAGGACGCCTGTCTGAATACGGCAGTTTTGGCAACGCCAAGACCGGCAAAGTCGGCCTGCGCTGGAAGCCCGTTGATGACCTGCTGGTGCGCGGCACCTACTCGTCTGCCTTCCGCGCGCCGAATCTCGGTGAGCTTTTCCTCGGCAACTCCGACAGCTTCCCCGGCATCCTGGATTACTGCAGCCAGGATGTCCGCGCCACCAACGCCAACGCCAACACCAATTGCGGCACGGATGGCGTTTCCTCGGCATACGTCCAGATCAGCGGCCAGCTGCTACAGGTACTCAGCGGCAACCCGAACCTGAAGGCGGAAACCGCGCACACGGGGACGGCCGGTATCGTTTACAGCCCGTCTTATGTGCCTGACCTCAATATCTACGTCGACTGGTATCGCATCAGCGCGAACAAATTCATCTCCGTACTCGACGCGCAGGGCATTTTCGATTCTTGCTACAACGTTGCCCCCAGCCAGCGTTCGCAGTGCCAGTACATCAAGCGCAACGCGACCTCGGGCCAGGTTACGGAAATCGATACGCCCTTCCTCAACCTGGCCAGGGTCAGGACGGAAGGCGTGGATTTCACGTTCGACTACGCCCTGCCCTGGAGGGCCCGCGGCGATTTCAAGCTGCTGTTCGACAGCACTTACCTGACCGCGTTTGACCAGTTCAATCCGGGGAGCGGGAATCGCGAGATTCTCGACCCCAATTTCAAGGCCGGAAGGCATGCGACCCTCGGCGCCGCATTCCCCCGCTTCAAGGCCAACGGCACATTGGAGTGGAAATCAGCCAACTGGAACGCCAGTTGGTCGACGCGCTATATCGGCCCCATGACTGAAAACTGCGTCGACGGCATTGGCGACGAAACCAACAAGCAGACCCTCCGCGACCTCGGCCTGTGCTCCAAGCCCACGCCCGGGGTTCGGGCCGACGATCCCACAACCCCGAATGTCGATGAAACGGTCACCGACATGTCGCAGAACGTCCTGAAGCCGACGTTCTATCACAGCGTCCAGATCGGCTACGAGCTGGCGGACTGGGGCACTCAGCTGGTGCTGGGCGTCAACAATGTGCTGGACACGGATCCGCCGCCGTCCTATGCGACCTCGACCATCTATACGTTCGAGCCCACGCAATACGACATCCCGGGTGGCCGCTTCCCGTACGTGAGGCTCAGCAAGACTTTCTAGGGCAGCGCTAGGAAGCCCGTACGCGCACGCTGGCGGGGCGTTTGCGAGTCTGATGCTATTTGTCGGCGGTGCGCGTACGCCCGGACGTTGAGTTCTGCAAGCGACCCATCGTCTCCTGGTCAGCCTGGCGACGGCGTTCGCGTTCTGCTTCGGTCATGCAGACGCGTTTGGGAAGATGAGAGCCAACCGTCGGCTCGCTAAAGCAGACCCGCCCGTTTTTGGCGTCGGTCGGCGCCGTGGGTTTAGCCGGTTTGGATTCAGCGGCCATGGCAGAAACCGCGCCCAACACCAGCAACGGTAAAAGCAACATCCAATTCTTTGAGTTCATTCGTTTGATTTCCCGAAAGGATTTCTGAAAAACAATCGACTGCTACGGCAGCAGTCGATTGCTTGCGTTCAGTGTGGTCGCTGCGACTCTTCGATGGATTCCGGCGTGGCCGCGGCGGGCGGCGCCGGCGGGGCCGTGACCGGCTCCGGGACGCGCTCCAGCGCGTGCTTCAGCACGTCGTCGATCCAGCGCACCGGCTCGATGTTGAGCTGGCCCTTGATGTTGTCCGGGATGTCCGCCAGGTCCTTCACGTTCTCCTGCGGGATGATCACGGTCTTGATGCCGCCGCGGTGCGCGGCCAGCAGCTTTTCCTTGAGCCCGCCGATCGGCAGGACCTCGCCGCGCAGCGTGATCTCGCCGGTCATTGCCACCTCGCTGCGCACCGGGATGCCGGTGAGCGCCGAGACGATGGCAGTGCACATGCCGACGCCGGCCGAGGGGCCATCCTTGGGCGTGGCGCCCTCGGGCACGTGCACGTGGATGTCCTGCTTCTGGTGGAAGTCCTTGTCCAGGCCGAACTTGGCGGCGCGCGAGCGCACCACCGTGAGCGCGGCATGGATGGATTCCTGCATGACGTCGCCGAGGCTGCCGGTGAGCGTGAGCTTTCCCTTGCCGGGCACCAGCGCGGCCTCGATGGTCAGCAAGTCGCCGCCCATCTCGGTCCAGGCCAGTCCGGTGACCTGCCCGACCGCGCTTTTTTCCTCCGCGCGGCCATAGCGGAACTGCTGCACGCCCAGGTACTTGCCGAGGTTGTCCTCGTCGATCTTGACCTTCAGCGCGCTGCCGTCCTTGCTCTTGGCGACCAGGATTTCCTTGACCACCTTGCGGCACAGCTTGCTCATGTTGCGCTCGAGGCCGCGCACGCCAGCCTCGCGGGTGTAGTGGCGAATCGTGCCGAGGATCGCGCCGTCGCTGACCTCGATCTCGCCCTCGGTGAGGCCGTTCTGAGTGATCTGTTTGGGCAGCAGGTACTGCCGCGCAATCGAGAGCTTCTCGTCCTCGGTGTAGCCGGGCAGCCGGATCACTTCCATGCGGTCCAGCAGCGGCGCCGGGATGTTCAGCGTGTTGGCCGTGCAGACGAACATCACGTCCGACAGGTCGAAGTCCACTTCCAGGTAGTGGTCCTGGAAGCCGTGGTTCTGCTCGGGGTCGAGCACCTCCAGCAGCGCCGATGAAGGATCGCCGCGGAAGTCCATCGACATCTTGTCGATCTCGTCGAGCAGGAACAGCGGGTTCTTGACCCCGACCTTGCTCATGTTCTGGATGATCTTGCCGGGCAAGGAACCGATGTAGGTGCGGCGGTGGCCGCGGATCTCGGCCTCGTCGCGCACGCCGCCGAGCGACATGCGCACGAACTTGCGGTTCACCGACTCGGCAATCGAGCGGCCGAGCGAGGTCTTGCCCACGCCCGGCGGTCCGACCAGGCACAGGATCGGGCCGCGGATCTTCTTCACCCGGCTCTGCACGGCCAGGTACTCGACGATGCGTTCCTTGATCTTGTCGAGGCCGTAGTGGTCGCGGTCGAGGATCTTCTGCGCGTCGGCCAGATCAATGTGGGCCTTGGTGCGCTTGCGCCAGGGCATCTGCGTCAGCCAGTCGAGGTAGTTGCGCACCACGGTGGCCTCGGCCGACATCGGCGACATCAATTTCAGCTTGTTCAGCTCCGAGCTGGCGCGGGCCTTGACCGCCTTCGGCATGCCGATGCGCTCGATCTTCTTGCCCAGCTCTTCCATCTCGTTGGGCGCGTCCTCGAGGTCACCCAGTTCCTTCTGGATGGCCTTCATCTGCTCGTTGAGGTAGTACTCGCGCTGGCTCTTCTCCATCTGCGACTTCACGCGGCCGCGGATGCGTTTCTCGATCTGCAGGATGTCGATCTCGCCCTCGAGCTGCTTCATCACGTGATCGAGGCGGGCCTTCGGCTCCAGGATCTCCAGCACCTGCTGCTTGTCGTCGAGCTTCAGCGTCAGGTGGGCCGCAATGGTGTCGGCCAGCCGGCCCGGCGCGTCGATCGAGGCCAGCGAGGGCAGCAGCTCGGCCGGGATTTTCTTGTTCAGCTTCACATACTGCTCGAACAGGGCCATGGTCGAGCGCATCAGCGCGTCGAGTTCGCGGCCCTCCGGCACGCCGTCCTCGCCGGTGACCGGCTGGATCTCGGCGGACAGGTAGGCGCCCTCGCCCACGACCTTGATGATGCGGGCGCGCTGCACGCCCTCGACCAGCACCTTCACGGTGTTGTCGGGCAGCTTCAGCAGCTGGAGGATGCTGGCCAGCGTACCGATGGAATAGATGTCCTTTTCGCGCGGGTCGTCCACCTCCGCGGTGCGCTGGGCCACCAGCAGGATCTTCTTGTCGTCCTGCATCGCGGCCGTCAGGGCCTTGATGGATTTCTCGCGCCCGACGAACAACGGAATCGCCATGTGGGGATACACCACCACATCGCGAAGCGGGAGTACGGGCGCCAGGCGGTCGTTTTCCAAGTTCACTCCCTCAGCGATGCAAGAACGATACCGTCCCAATGGGGACGGCAACGCCGTAATTCAACGCGTTCATGCCCGAATACGCGGGCTTGACCGCTCACGACGCGGACGTCTTGAGGTCGCGTCGGGGCGCGTCGGCGTTCTCGTAGACGATGAAGGGCTTGGCTTCGCCACGGACCACGGCTTCGTCCACGGCGACCTTGGAGACGTGCTCCATCGAGGGCAGGTCGTACATCACGTCCAGCAGGATGTTCTCGAGGATGGTGCGCAGGCCGCGCGCGCCGGTCTTGCGGTCCTTGGCCTTCCTGGCGATGGCGCGCAGGGCCTCCTCGCGGATCTCCAGCGTCACGCCTTCCATCTGGAACAACTTGCCGTACTGCTTGACCAGGGCGTTCTTGGGCGCGGTCAGGATGGTCATGAGGGCCTTCTCGTCCAGCTCCTCGAGCACGGCGACCACCGGCAGGCGGCCGACGAACTCCGGGATCAGGCCGAACTTGATCAGGTCCTCGGGCTCCACGCGGGTGAACATGGTGCCGATGAGCTTGCTGTCTTTGCGCGAGCGCACCTCGGCCGAAAAACCGATGCCCACGGCCTCGGTGCGGTTCTGGATGATCTTCTCCAGGCCCGC
>JAYUGN010000010.1:0-20043 GCA_043767605.1 Gammaproteobacteria bacterium | reverse complement strand
CCGAAATCGTCGGCGAGAAGCTGCGCGCGCTGGCCGCCAGGCGCCAGGTGCTGTGCGTGACCCACCTGCCGCAGGTCGCCGCCCAGGGCCAGCATCACTACGCGATCGCCAAGGAAACCCGCGGCGGCAAGACCAGGACTTCCGTGACCTCGCTCGATGCCGCCGGCCGCGTGGCCGAGCTGGCGCGCATGCTGGGTGGCCGCGAGATCACCGCCTCGACCCGGGCCCACGCCGCCGAGATGCTCAAGAAATAGGGGGGGCCGTCACCCCCGCGAACGCGGGGGTCCCTCTGGATGCCCGCATTCGCGGGCATGACAGGAAATTTATTTTTTCTTGAGATTCGGGCAGGTATCGCCGCGCATGCACTGGCCGTACATGATCAGGCTGTGGTCGGCGAGCGTGTAGCCGAGCTCCTCGGCCTTCGCCCGCTGGCGCTTCTCGATCAGCTCGTCCACGAACTCGTCCACCCGCCCGCAGCGCATGCAGACGATGTGGTCGTGATGGGTGGCCTGCTGCATCTCGAAGACGGCGCGGCCGTCCTCGAAATGGTGTCGCTGCACCAGCCCGGCGGCCTCGAACTGGGTCAGCACGCGGTAGACCGTGGCCAGGCCGATTTCCTCGCCCTGGTCGATGAGCATCCGGTAGATATCCTCGGCCGACATGTGGCGTGACTTGCCCTGCCCCCGCTCGAGCATTTCCAGGATCTTCAGGCGAGGCAGCGTGACCTTGAGGCCGGCGTCGCGCAGTTCCTTGGGTTCCATTCCGATATCATGGCACGCCTCAAATCACTGAAATCGTCCCCATGCGCGCCGTTTTAATCGCTTTCCTCGCCCTGTCGCTCTGCGCCTGCGGCCTGATCTTCAAGCTGCCGACCCGCCAGGGCAACGTGCTCGACCAGAAGGACATCGACAAGGTCGAGCTCGGCATGAACCGCCAGCAAGTGCAGTTCATCCTCGGCACGCCGATCGCGGCCAGCTCGATGCGGCCGGAGCGCTGGGATTACCTTGCCTATTACAAGAACCCGCGCGGCAAGGCGTTCAGCCGCACCCTCACGCTGTACTTCGACGGCGACAAGCTCGCGCGCATGGAAGGCCAGAAGCTGGCAGCCAGCGAACCCGGCATGCCGGACCTCGACCAGGGCGAGAGCGAGGAGCAGAAGAAGGCCAAGACCGAGGAAGAGCGGGCCAAGGAAAAGACCGACACCGGCGTGATCATCACGCCGAAGAAGAAGTAGACCTCAGCCTCCGGCGGTCCTTCGGGTCCATCGCCAGCGGCCGGTAGATTTCGATCCGGTCACCCGCCACCGCCAGTTCGTCGGGCTTGCGGATTTTTCCGAACGAACCGATCGCGCACTTTGCGAGGTTTATTTCGGGGTAGCGCTGCGGCAGCCCCGATTGCTCGATCACCTGGCGCAGCGTGGTGCCTGGCGTGACGGTCAGCGACACCCGCGCCGGCGCACGGGCCCGCGCGTAGATCACCTCGACCTGGAGCACCTTCTTTAGCTCCAGAGGCCGACCAGCCAGTCCACGATCCCGAGGCAGTAGACCAGCAGCGCGATCATGCCGAGCCGGACCGGAAAGCGCATCAGCCAGCGCCAGGCGACCAGCGCCCGCGCATTGCTGGTGCCCCACATCTCGTCGACCAGGTCCGCCGGCAGCAGCCGGATGAACACCGCCAGCAGCAAGGCGCCGAGCGGCATGATCACGCGGCCGGTCGCCGCCTGCAGCCAGTCGAAGAAGTTCATGCCAAAGATTTCGAAGCCCTGCATGACGTTGAACGACAGCAGCGTGCCGAGCCCGAGGAACCAGATCCCGATCGCGCAACTCATCGCCGCGAGCACGCGCGTGGTGCGCAGCTTCTCCATCAGGAAGCGCACGCCGGGCTCCATCAACGCCGTCGCAGCGATCAGCGTGATCAGGAACACCACGAGGTACATGAGCGTGGCGACGATTGGGTTCACGCCCCCCTTGGCGATGGCCAGCGGGAACACCTGGAACAGCGCGGTCAGGCCCGGCGCCGGGTCCAGGCCCGCCGCGAAGATCATCGCGTAGAGCGCGCCGCCCGCGACCAGGCTGAACAGCGTGTCGAGCACGATCACGCCGGCGGCAAGGCGCAGCATCGGTGCGTTGCCCGGCAGGTACGAGCCGTAAGCCACCATGGCGCCGAGGCCCAGCGCGGTCGTGAAGAAGGCCTGGTGCAGGGCTTCAAGGGCACCGCGCCAGCCGAAGTGCGACCAGTCCGGCGCCAGCATGTGGTTGAACGCGCCCTGCGAATCGCCGTCGAAGCAGGCGTAGACGAAGATCACCAGCGTCAGCACGATGGCGCCCGGCACGAGGTCGTGGGCCAGCCGCTCGATGCCCTCGCGCGCGCCGTTGGCCACGACGATGCAGGCGGCGACCATGAAGAGGGTGTGCCAGGCCAGGCTGCGTTCCGGGTCCTGCGCGAGGTGGAAGAAGGTCTTCTGTACGCCCTCGGCGTCGAGGTGCGACAGCGCCCCGCCCGCCGCGCGTATCGCGTAGGCCATGCTCCAGCCCGCGATCACGCTGTAATAGGACAGGACCAGCACCGCCGCCAGCAGCGACATCGGCCCGATCCAGCGCCACAGCGGCGTGAGCCTGGCGGTCTCGGTGAGCCGGGTCAGGCCCAGCGTGAGGTCCTCGCGGGTCCAGCGGCCGATCATCCACTCGGCGACCAGCAGCGGCCAGGCGATGGCGGCCAGGAACACGAAATACGCCCCCAGGAAGATCGCCCCGCCGTACTCGCCCGCCAGCCAGGGCAACCGCGCGAGGTTGCCGATGCCCATGGCGGCGCCCGCCGCGGTCCAGAGGAAGCCGCGCGTCGAGTTCCAGTAACCGTAGCTGCTATCGCGGATGGCCATTGTTTTCAGGAGCATGGCCTATAATTTTCAAGTGAACAAGAAGAAAGACGAGCTCGAGGACAAGGATCGCCTGATCGCGGTCAACCGTCGCGCGCGCTACGACTACTTCATCGAAGACCACTACGAGGCCGGGCTGGTGCTGCTGGGCTGGGAAGTGAAGAGCATGCGGGAGGGCCGCGCCAACGTTGCCGACGCCTACGTGCGCATCCTCGGCGAGGAAGCCTTCATGGTCGGCGCGCACTTCACCCCGCCCTCCGGCATGTCGACCCACGGGGTCGCCGACCCCACCCGCACCCGCAAGCTGCTGCTGCACGCCGACGAGCTGCGCAAGCTGGTCGGCAAGGTGCAGCGCTCGGGCTACACGCTGGTGCCGCTCGACATCCACTGGACGAAAGGCCGTGCCAAGCTGTCGGTGGGCCTGGCCAAGGGCAAGAAGCAGCACGACAAGCGCGCCGACATCAAGGAGCGCGAGTGGCAGCGCGACAAGTCGCGGCTGCTCGGCAAGCACTGAAGGTTGAAATAGCGACATGGCTTCCGCCGAGAACCTGACGATCGTCTTCGTGGACATGGCGGGCTACGCCGAGCGCACCGCCCGCCAGTCGCGGCAGGAGAACAAGGCGCTGATGCGCCACTTCACGGGCCTGTTGGTGCCGCTGATCTCGCGCTTCGGCGGCAAGCGCATCAAGACCATCGGCGATGCGTTCCTGATCACCTTCCGGTCGCCCACCGACGGCGTGCGCTGCGGCATGGCCATGCAGGACGCCGTGGCCGAGTACAACCTGGTCCACGGTGCCGCCGATCCGTTGCGCATCCGCGTGGCGCTGAACGTCGGCGAGGTGCGCGTCGAGAGGAACGACGTGTTCGGCGAGGCCGTGAACATCGCGGCGCGCATCGAGGAACTGACCCCACCCGGCGAGATCTATTTTTCCGGCGTCGTGTACCTCTCCATGAACAAGTCCGAGGTCGCCTCGGAGCACATTGGCGAAAAGGCGCTCAAGGGCATCCCCGAGAAAATCCGCCTCTTCCGCGTGCCCCCGCACCAGGTCGCGCGACTGAAAATCGCCGGCGAGCCGGCCCGGGCGCCCGGCGAACTGCCCTACGGCGGCATGCACGTGCTGGCGCCGGATACGCACGTCATCACGCGCATGTCCGATGCCATGCTGCGTGCCCGTTACGTGGACTGGGGTGCCCGGGCCCGCGCCGTCTCCGCACGCACCGTGCTGCTGGGCATGGGCACGGTTGCAGTCATCGCACTGGCCGTGATTGCGGCGATCTGGTTGTCCACCGGCGACCGCTTCGCCAGCAACACTGCGATGGCCATGCCAGTGGCCGTGAACAAGCAGATCAGCGAGGCCGCGCGCGAAGCGCTGCGAGCGGCGCACACCGCGTACTTCGAGCGGCGCCGCACCGCTGCGGCCGACGGTTACACGAAAGTGCTGGAGATGGAGCCCGAGATGCGGCACGACTCCGGCCTCGCCGCCAACCTCGTCGGCACGCTCGGCTGGGCCGGTGAAGTTCCGGTGGCCGCGATCCGGAAATACCCGAGCGCCGAATTCGTGTACGAGCTCAGCCGCCGCACCGGGCAGCCCGGCCGCAAGGGCGCACAGCGCGCCGCTGCGCTGCTCGGCGAGATGGGGCAGGCCGGGCGCGTGGACCTGCCGGCGCTGGCGATGACCGACCTCAACGAGGCACCGACCTGCGAGGAGCGGCTCGACGCCGTGAAGCGGCTGCGCGAGCTCAAGGACGTGCGCGCCCTGCCGCTGCTGAAAGAGAACGTGCGCACCGGCATCGCCGGCTTCATCGGCGGCGTGTTCAGCAAGGACAAGAACGCCTGCCTGCGCGACGAGGCCAGGGCCGCGATCGAGGTGCTGGAGAAGTTCACCCCCGCCCCGCCTTCCTGATAAAATGGCTGGGCACATCGGGGCTGACATGGTTTCGACGGAGGTTTGAAGCTCAACGTGCACACCGAGGGTGCCGGGTGACCTCGTAAATCCTGCTCGGCAACCAAGCTAGTTGCGAACGATTCGAACTACGCTCCTGCTCTCGCCGCCTAAATAACGGCAGACAGCGATTTACCGGAGGGTGCCGATGCCCGCTTGTAAGTCGTCGACAATCATCGGAGTAGTGCCAAGGCCGCCCGTGCCCGACGCGCGAATTCTGTAGGGATAAGCGCAGGCGATCCGTGCCACTCCGGGAGCCTGCGATGAAAACCAACGATGTGGCTACGTGTGTAGATCGGACAGCAGACGATTTTCGGACGGGGGTTCGATTCCCCCCAGCTCCACCATCAAGCGGAAGGCCACCCTCGCGGTGGCCTTTTTGCCTGCCGTCGCGGCAGAATCGTGCATGACTGACCTACCTCCGCTCCCCGAGGCAAAGCTAGGCCGCTACCGCCACTACAAGGGCGGCGAGTACGAAGTCGTCGGCGTGGCGCGGCACAGCGAAACGCTGGAGCCGCTGGTGCTGTATCGCCCGCTCTACAACCAGACCGGGCTCTGGGTGCGCCCCTACGCAATGTTCTTCGAAGAGATTCAACTCGGCGGCCGGCTGCAGCCGAGATTCACGCCGCTTTGAACCGCTGCGTGGTGATCCTGCGGCGGTACAGCGCCTCGCCGATCAGTTCTCCTTGACGTCCATGCCGCTCCAGATGGCGGTTAGCGTGCCGGCACCGACACCGGCGCTTCGCCCAGCGGCACGCCGCCGGGGCCGGCCGCGTAGCCCATCCACGCCGTGGTGGGCTGCTGCTCCACGCCCGGCTTGCTGTAGTCGCAGACGCCGGCCGGGAAGATCTTCTGCAGGCGCGTCCAGTCGGCATCGGTGAACGCCACCGCCTGCGTATAGTCGGCGCGATCCAGCGGTTTGAGCTGGCACTTCACCGTGTCGCCGGTGAACGGTTCGCCGGCGACCATGCGCGGCTCGGCGTAGTACGGATTGGCCGCGGCGCAAGCGGCCGCGTTCGGAATCTCCGTGCCGTTGCCGTTGGTGCACAGGTCGTGCGTGCTCGCTGGCTTGTTCTTCGCCACCTTCTCCGCATACGGCGTGCTCGACGTGTCGGCCTCGATCGCCGCGAGCCACTTGTCCATCTCGGTCAGGGCCTTGGCCGTGAACGCCGCATCACCGACCAGCGGCGCTGGCCCAACCCAGATCACCTGGTTGTCGTGGTTGCCGTTGGCGCGGTCCAGGCGCGCGCGCATCACGTAGCTTCGGTAGTCGTGGTGGATCTCGGCCACGTCATGCCCGCGCAGGTCGATGATCGGCAGGTGCATGTGGTTGCCCTGATTGAACAGGCCGCCGCGGTAGCCGACGGAAAGGCCGAACGGATCGGCGTTCACGCGATCGGGTGAATGGTCGTAATCGATCGTGCGGCCGCCGATCTTGTCGTTGAGGTCGAGGAATTGGGACGGCAGCAGTTCGTTGGCGAGCAAGACCTTCAGGCCGTACTGCACGCCGACGTTGTCGAACGGCGCCTGCACGAAGCCGTGGCCGAGGTCGATTTCGTTCTTGCTCCAGTTGGCGCGCGGGCGCTCGCCGAGCTGGTTGGCGAAATAGGTGCCGAGGTCGCAGCGCACGCCTTCCTTGTTGGTCTGGGGATCGTAGGCCTTGTCCGGCCCGGTGCCCTTGGCGACGTTGCAGCTCTGCAGGTTGAGGCCGGCGCCGCTGTCCTGGCGCGGGTTGCCGCCGCGGTCGAAGGAATAGACGTTAATCCACGACTGGCAGATGTTGATGCCCGGATGGCCGGCCACCGCGGCCTGCTGCGATTCCGGCCAGCTCACGCCGGCGCCCCACTGCGACGGGTCGTCGAAGTAGTCGAGCAGCTGGCGGCAGTCGGTCACTTCCATGGCCGTGGTCCAGCTGTCCGGGAAGCTGCACGCCGGCAGGATGCCGTCGAAGATTCCCGGGTAGTCGTTGGCGGCCTGCTGCTGGTAGATCGAGCCGCCCGAGCACCCGCTGCCGATCGTGTAGCGGATCGGCCCGTAGTTCTCGACGATGCGCTCCTTGGCCATCATCATGGATTCGGCCTGCACCACGAGGTTGCAGTTGCTGGTGTTGTGATCGAGCGCGGTGGACCAGACCATGAAGCCGCGCTTGAGCGCCTCGTCCACCATCACGTCGGGCGCGGTCATCTCGCCGCGGTGCGTGCCGCAGCCGGAGCCGCCGGTCACGTAGGTCTTGCCGTTCCAGCCGTCCTGCGGCGCCCACGGCGCCCACTCCTTCGCAGGATCGAACAGCACGGCGATCAGGTACTGGCCGCGATCCTGCGAGCCGTTCTCCACGCGCACGATGTACGGCACGGTCTTGCCGGCGTCGGTCTTCACCGTCGCCACATCCGTCGGCGGGGCCTTCGGGTCGTACGCCTTGAAGCCGTTGCCAACGGTGGGCTTGTATTGATATGCGTAGGTCACGTCTCGGTTGCACTGCGCATCCTTCGCACCCGCGAGGCAGGGCCACGGCTGGATCTGCGGGCCCGAGAACACCGGGCCGCCGTTCGGGTAATTGGTCATCGCGATCTGCGCGCCGCCGCGACTGCTCTTCGCAGTCAGCGTGCTGGCGCCTTCGGCAAGCCCGGTGACCAGGCCCATCACGCGGCCGTTCTCGCGGCGCGCGAACGAGGCGCTCACGTCGCGGCCGTTCACGTCGACTTTCAGGCCCGAGGCATCGCCGGCCATCACGATCTCGACCAGCGCATCGCCACCCGAAACCAGGTCGGCGCGGTTCGATAGCACCTTGATTTCCATCGCGTCGGCCTTGCCGGCAGACGGCGTTTCACTGCGCCCGCAAGCGGCCAGCAAGGCGGCCACGCACACCACATTCACCGCAGCAGCGCGGATCATCGATTTCGACATGACGTTCTCCTCCAACCTGTCGCAAGGAACTGACATTGCTGTCATACGACAGTAATGCCCCGCCGGGACGGCCGCGATAGCTAAATTGGCTCTAGACCCGGCCTATTCCGCGCCGCGGGCCTCCGCCAGCAATCCGTACTTGCGCAGCAAGCCGCGGAACTGGTCGTAGGTCAGTGACAGGCGCTGCGCCGCCCGGCGCTGGTTGTAGCGCGCATCGGCCAGCGCGGCGCGCAGCAGCGCGGTCTCGTGCTCGGCCGAGACTTTTTCGAACTCCAGCGGGAATTCCCATTTCTGCGCCGGTGCGCCGGCCGTGGCCGCGGCGCCCCGCGCGCCTTCCGCATTCGGCGGCGCAGCCGCCACGGGCACCACGACGGACGAGGCCGGCGCACGCGCCTTCGCCGACAGGCGATAGGGCGAGGTGAACGGGTCGAACTCCACCCCCTGGATCGGGCGCTTGGGCGATTCGGCGCGGTACACCGCGCGCTCGACCACGTTGCGCAGCTCGCGCACGTTGCCGGGCCAGTCGTAGTCGCGCAGCTGCTGCGCGGCAGCCGGCGCGAAGCCGGCGAAATATTCGTGCTTGAGCTCGCGCGCCATGCTCTCGGCGAACCGCTGGGCCAGCAACGCAATGTCGTCGCGCCGCTCACGCAGCGGCGGCACGGTGACCACGTCGAACGACAGGCGGTCGAGCAGGTCCTCGCGGAACTTCCCCTCGCGCGCGAGCGTGGGCAGGTCCTGGTTGGCGGCGCCCACCAGGCGCACGTCGCATCGTTGTGTCTCGCTGGACCCGAGCTTCTCGTACTCGCCGTACTCGACCACGCGCAGCAGTTTTTCCTGCAGGCGCATCGACATCGAGGCGATCTCGTCCAGGAACAAGGTGCCGCCGCTGGCCAGCTCGAAGCGGCCGACCCGCCCGCGCACCGCGCCAGTGAAAGCGCCGGACACGTGGCCGAACAGCTCGGATTCCAGCAGGTCTTCGTTGAGGGCCGCGCAATTGAACTTGATGAACGGGCGCTGCCAGCGCTCCGACAAGAAGTGCACGCGCGAAGCGATCAGCTCCTTGCCCGTGCCGCGCTCTCCAATAATGAGTATCGGCTTGGAGAGCGGCGCAACGCGCGACACGCGCTCCAGGGCAGCCAGGAAGTTGTCGGCCTGGCCAATGATCGGATCGGGGTCTTGCCGGAGCAGCGCCATTGGCATCTTCTACCAGATGTTGGTGAAATAAGCCTCGTCAAAGCTGAATGGAGCCAGTCCCAATTTTGTAAGTGCTTGTTTTTTATATATGAAGGACTTGGCACGGGTCTCGCTATATACGGGCCAGAGACTACCGATATGGAGACCCTGAGATGACCAAGACCCTGCAGGCCTCCGCCCTGGTGCAGATCCGCCGCGAAGTGAAGGACACGCTGTCCGACAAGCTCAAGCCTTTCCTGCCGCAGCCCGCGCCGGCCACGCCGGTTCCGGCCCAGCGCTAGCGCCGTCCGCCGTTTTTCGACCGAGGTCCGTCCATGGGCATTTTTTCCCGCATGACCGACATCATCAACACCAACCTCAACGGCATGCTCGACAAGGCCGAGGATCCGGAAAAGATGGTGCGGCTGATCATCCAGGAGATGGAGGACACGCTGGTCGAAGTCCGCTCGACCGCCGTGCGCACCATCGCCCGCAAGAAGGAACTGCAGCGCCACGTCTCCCACCAGCAGTCCGAGGCGGCCGAGTGGCAACGCAAGGCCGAGCTCGCCCTGTCGAAGGACCGCGAAGACCTGGCCCGCGCGGCCCTGGCCGCGCGCACGCGCACGCTGGAACAGGTCGCGTCCTTCGAGAAGGAACTCCGGCACGCCGACGACGAAGTCTCCAAGCTCGACGAGGACACCTCGCAGCTCAAGGCCAAGCTCGCAGACGCCCGCGCCCGCCAGAAAACAATCCGGCTGCGCTCCGATTCGGCCGACTCGCGCCTGAAGGTTCGCAAGCAGGTCGACGACGGCCGCATGGACGACGCCATCCGCAAGTTCGAGCAGTTCGAGGCGCGCGTGGACGGCGTCGAGGCGCAGGCCGAGGCCTACGGCATGGGCAAGGCTCGCACGCTGAAGGGCCAGATCGACGCCCTGCAGGCCGACCCGCTGGACGCGGAGCTCGAGCAGCTGCGCCAGAAACTCGGCAAGGCCAAGCCGGCCGATACCGACAAGAAATAGAATGCGTCACGCCTAGCCGGAGCCGACTGTGCACGAAGAATATTTGGTTGGAATGTTCGCGATCTTCGCAATCTTCATCGCCCTTCCCTGGATCGTCCTGAGCGCGCTGTCGCGCAAGCGCGAGGCCACGGTGCAGGCCGCCGGCGATCCCGCGCTGAACACCGCGCTGACCGGCATTGCCGACAAGCTGGAAAAGCGCCTCGACGCCATCGAATCGCTGCTGGACCAGGAAGTGCCAGGCTGGCGCCCCCGGTCCGGCGAGAACCCGCAACGGAGTGAACGCTCATGAACCTCAAGGGCCTGCGTCGCATCCCCGAGCGCGGCGTGATCGCCGGCGTCTGCGCCGGCATCGCCGAGTACTTCGACTGGAGCGCCAAGCTGCTGCGCATCGGCACCGTGCTGCTGTTCGTGTTCGGTGGCGGCTTCCCGGTGATCGTCGTCTACTGCGTGCTCTGGTACGTGATGGATCCGCTGACACCGGCCGAGACCAGCACGCTGGCTGCGAGCGAGGGCCCCGCGCCCGGTCGCGGGCCAAGCTCGATGAACGAGGTCAAGGCGCGCTTCGCCAGGCTCGATGAACGCCTGCGCGGAATCGAGGAATGCGTGACCGAGAAGGAATTCGAGCTGCGGCGCGAGCTGAAGAAACTGGAAGCGTAGCGGCTGGGCTTCGCTGCGCTCAGCCCGGCCTACGTGTCGTCTTCTCGCACCCACTCGCGGCCGCGCGCATACAGACGGCAGGTCACGAACAAGCCGCCCGCAAGGTTGTCGCGGGTCTTGAGCAGCGGGCTGGCGTCGAAGGCCACGCCCTCGAGCCAGTCGTTCGACGCGAACGCGCCGACGCGCCACTTGCCGAGCCGCCAGGTGGCCGACAGCGTGGCGCGCGCGCCGCTGTAGCCGCTCGGCGCGTCGTAGGCCGGCCGCGACGGATTGACGGCGTATTGCGGAGCGACACCGTAGTAGTACTGGTGATACTCGCTGCTCGCCCACGTCCCGCCGAGCGAGGCGAGATAGAAGATGTCCGAACCGTCCAGCTTCTGGTCGTAGTCGTAGCGCAGGTGCGGCGCCACCACCGCGCCCACCCACTGGAAGCCGTCGGATGAAATCGTCGCGCGCACTGGCAAGCGCGCGCGCAGCGACCAGCGCTCGCCTTCATCGAGGCGGTAATCGAGCGAAGGCCCGATCTCCAGCGTCGGCGCCAGCTGCGGCATGCCGGCTCGGTCCGGGTTGTCGCGACGGCCCGTGAGGTTTAGCGCACCGGAAATGCTCAGGCTCAGGCGCTCGGTCGAGAAAATTCGCGCGCGCAGGCCTTCGCGCGACAGCTGCACGTGGTCGCTGTGGTAGACGGCGTAGGGCACCGGGTAGGCCTGCACGTCGTAGCGGTCCGAACCCCGGTAGTCCGGCACGGTCAGCACCACCACGCCGACGCCGAGCTCGAGGCTCGGCGCCGCAGGCGCGGGCTCGGCCAGCACGGGCGCCGCCCACGCCAGCGCGAGCGCGAGCGCGAGCGCAAACAATGTCGGGCGAAAGATCATTTGCGCCAGCTTAACGGCTGCGGACGGCGCGGGCTCCATGTCATGATTACCGGCACTCACTTTCGGCGGATTTGACCCATGGGCGAACTCACTGGGCGCACCGCGCTCGTCACCGGCGCATCCAGCGGCCTGGGTGTCGATTTTGCCCGCGAACTGGCCCGCCGCGGCGCCAACGTGGTGCTGGTGGCGCGCCGCGAGGAACTGCTGCGCAAGCTCGAGACCGAGATCGCGTCCGCGCACGGCGTGAAGGTTCACGTGGTCACCGCCGACCTCGGTGCGCCCGACGCGCCGCAGGCCCTGCATGACAGGCTCAAGGGTCAGGGAATCGCGGTCGACATCCTCGTCAACAATGCAGGATTCGGCGTGTTCGGCATGGAACTCGAGATTCCATGGGACAAGACCCGCCAGATGCTGCAGCTCGACATCGTCGCGCTGACGCACATGACCAAGGTCTTCGCGCGCGGCATGGTCGAGCGCAAGTTCGGCTACCTGCTGCAGGTCGCCTCGATCGGCGCTTACCAGCCCTCCCCGACCTACGCCGCCTATTCGGCCGCCAAGAGCTACGTGCGCTCGTACAGCCAGGCGCTGAACTTCGAGCTGCGCGGCAGCGGCGTCTCCAGCACCGTGATCTCGCCGGGCGTCACCGCCACCGAGTTCCTCCAGGTCGCCGGCCAGCGCCGCACCTGGTTCCACAACGCCACCATGATGACCAGCGCCGAGGTCGCGGCGATCGGCATCAAGGCGATGCTCGCGCGCCGCTACAGCGTCGTGCCGGGCTTCATGAACTGGCTGACCTCGTTGTTCACCTTCATCACGCCCGACCGGATCAACGCCGCCATCACCTATGGCGCGATGAAGAACTGATGCGCGGGCGTCTTGTTGCCACGCTGGCGGTTGGGCTGTTCGCCGCGTTGCAGGCGGGCCGCGCGCTGGCCAGCGATTTCGGAGAAGTCGAGCTGGTGTCGGGCCAGGTCACGATACAGACCCAGGACGGGCGCGTGCTGCTGCCCAAGCTCGGCGACATCGTGCCCACCGGCGCGGAACTGGTGACCGGCAAGGGCGGCGAGCTGCACATCGCCACGGCGGACGGCGGCTACCTCGCCCTGCGCGCCAATACGCGCCTGCGCGTGTCGGAGTTCCGCGCCGAGGGCGACGACCTCGACACGCAGTTCCTGTCACTGGTGCGCGGCAGCTTCCGCTCGATCACGGGCTGGATCGGCAAGCACAATCCCGAACGCTACAAGGTCACCACGCCGACGGCGACCATCGGCGTGCGCGGCACCGACCACGAGCCGAGCTACCTCGCCGAGGACGACGAGGCGGTCACCGTGGACACGCCCTACGGCACTTACGACAAGGTCAATGACGGCGCGAGCTACCTCGAGAACGAAAGCGGCCGGGTCGAGATCCTGCCCAGCCAGTCCGGTTACGCGCCACACGGTCGCGTAAAGCCGCTGCGCCTCGGCAGGATCCCGAAGTTCTTCAAGGCCACGGCCAACGAGCACCGCGTCCTGGTACGGCGCGAGCAGTTGCGCAAAATCGTCGAAAGACGCCGCAGCGAGCGGCGCGAGGCGATGAAGGCGAAGCTCGAGCGCATGAAGGACCGGCGCGAAGTCCGTCAGGATCGCCGCCGCAAGCGGAACTAGCGACCGTGCCGCGCAAGAAACCCGCCGCCGGCGCCGACGGCACGTTGCAAGTGGTCCGGCGCCAGGCGTTCGCGCTGTTCGGGCGCTACGGCTACGAGGGTGTCTCGATCGGCGACATCGCCCGCGCCGCCAGGCTCAGCAAGGGCGCGCTGTACTGGCACTACGACGACAAGGCCTCGCTGTACCTCGAGTGCCTGCGTGCGCTGCACGCGATCTTCAACCAGCACATCTTCGACCCGATGCGCGCGCAGTCCGAGGCGGTTGCCCGCACCCTGACGCTGTTTACCGGCCTGTCGGCGCTGCTGCTCGACCCGCGCGTGACCGACGGCGTCGGCGGCTACTGGCTGGTGCCCTCCGGCCGCGAAACGGCAGACATCCTCGAGGCGCAGCGCGCCTTCGAGGCCGCGTGCATCGACACGATGAAAGAGACGCTGCGCCTGGGCACCGAGGAAGGCCGCTTCGACTATCGCGACGACCTCGAGGAAATGGCGCGCGCGATCATCGCGCTGGTCGAGGCGATCGTGCTGCCGCTGCGCCACCAGACGCCCGACGAGGTGCACCGGATCCTCGGCGTGCTTGCGCGCACGCTGTTCCGCGCATATGCGAAGGAAGACGACCTCTTGAAGCTGACGCGGTCGCTCTGACGCGTCATGCCCGCGAACGCGGGCAGCCCGGCGGCGTTATTTCTTCACCAGCCCGAACAGGCTCGACAGGCTGTCGCGCACGAGGTCGGTGCTGCTGCTGACGATCTTCGCGGTGCCTTCGGCGATGCCGGCGGCGTGCGATTTTTGCAGCACGTCGGCAAACCCCATCGCCACGTGCTCGCGGAATTTCGGCAACAGCTCCTCACCGGCCGCGAGCACGCCACGCTTAACGCTCGCCTCGACCTCGGCCTGCAACGCCGCGAGGCGCGCCTCGAGCCGCGCCCGGCCCCACCCCTGGTAGATCGCCAGCGCCAGCAGCGCGGTCAACACACTGCTCGCCAGTGCGATCGCCAACACACCTGCAACGGTAATGGTCATCGTTCCCTCCTTGTTTGATTGTAAACTCGCTGGCCATGAGATACATCGCCATCACCCTGATCGTGCTCGCTGCAGGGAGCGCGCTTGCGTGGAAGAAATTCCATGATTCCGGCGCGCCCGGCGCGGTGGGCGCGGTGGGCGGGGCTGTTGCGGCACCTCCGGCGGGCGGTGCGCCCATGGGCATGCCGGTCGAGGCCGAAGTGGCCCAGGCCACGGACGTCTCGCAGGAAATCATCGCCGTCGGCAGCCTGCGCTCCAACGAATCGGTCATGTTGAGCTCCGAGATCGCCGGCCGCATCGCCGCGATCCGCTTCCAGGAAGGCCAGCGCGTCGAGCAGGGCCAGCCCCTGTTCGACCTCGACGACTCCGTCTACCGCGCCGAGCTGGCGCAGGCGCGCGCGGCGCTGTCGTTGTCGCAGCGCAACCACGAACGGGCGGGCGAGCTGTTCGAGCGCAAGCTGATCTCCACGCGCGAGCGCGACGAAGCCGCGGCCAAGCTCGACGTGGACAAGGCCACCGTGGCGCTGGCCGAGGCCCACCTGGCCCGGATGCACATTCGCGCACCCTTCTCCGGCACGGTGGGCCTGCGTGCCGTGAGCCCTGGCGACTACATCAACCCGGGCCAGGCGCTGGCGCCGCTCGAGCAGATCTCCGTGCTGAAGGTGGACTTCCGCCTCTCGGAAGCCGCGCTCTCGGCCATTGCGGTCGGCCAGCAGCTCAACCTCGAAGTGGATGCGTACCCGGGGCAGGTATTCCCGGGCAGGGTCTACGCGATCGATCCCAAGCTGGCCGAGGACACGCGCTCGATCGGCATCCGCGCGCGCGTCCCCAACGACAAGGGCAAGCTGCGCCCCGGGTTGTTCGCGCGTGTGAAGCTGGCGATCGCCCAGCATCGCGGCGCCGTGATGGTGCCCGAGCAGGCGATCGTGCCGCAGGGCGAGGCCTTGTTCGTCTACGTGATCGAGGACGGCAAGGCCGCGCTCAAGCCGGTGCAGGTCGGCCTGCGCATGAACGGCCGCGCCGAGATCACCTCGGGCGTGGCGCCCGGCGACGTGGTGATCACCGCCGGCGCGCAAAAAATCGGCCCCGGCGCGCCAGTCATGGCGATCAACCTCGCCCCGCCCGCCGCGCCCACAGCCGCCCCGCCACCGGCGAGCGACAAGAAAAGCTGAACTGGATTCCCGCTTTCGCGGGAATGACCAGTCGCGGGAATGACGCGGGTTACCCTTGCGCCTTGATCGGCTCGAGCGTCAGCTCGACGCGGCGATTCTTCGACTTGCCGTCGGCCGTCTTGTTGTCGGCGACCGGCTGGGACTCGCCGTAGCCGGTGATGACCATGCGATCTGACGCGACGCTGCGGGTCGAGAGGTAGCTGCCCACCGACTCGGCGCGACGCTGCGACAGGGCCTGGTTGCTTGCGGTGTCGCCGACGTTGTCGGTGTGGCCGCTGATGACGACGAGCGTCTTGTTGTATTCCTTCAGCACGATGCCGACCGAGTCGAGCACCTTCAGGAAGTCGGTGTTGAGGTCCGAGCTGCCAGTCTGGAAGGTGATGTTGCCCGGCATGTTCAGCGTGATGTTCTCGCCGTTGCGAGTGACGCTGACGCCAGTGCCCATCAGCTGGTGGCGCAGCTTGGCTTCCTGCTGGTCCATGTAATAGCCCACGCCCGCGCCGGCCAGGCCGCCGCCCGCCGCGCCGATCAGCGCGCGCTTGCGGCGTTCCTTGGCGTCGCCGCCGCTGGCGTAGCCGATCACCGCGCCGGCCAGTGCGCCGATGCCGGCGCCGATGGTGGCCTTCGAGGTTTCCTTCTCGCCGGTGTACGGGTCATAGGTCTGGCAGCCGGCCAGGCCGGCCGAGGCCGACAGCACCGCCGCCATGGTGAGTGTGGTGTAGCGCATGAACATCTCTCCTGATTCTGTCGTTCGAAAGGGGCCACATTGTAGACTGCGGCCGCACCACTTTCTGGAGGGACTGTGGGACCTGGCGCACAGACATTGCTACGAATTGCCGTCGCCGCCATTTATGGCCGCCGCACGCTGACCTTCGTCGTGCTCGTCGCATTCACCGCCTTGATGGCCGTACAGGCCTTGCGCATCCGGCCCGACGCCGGCTTCGAGAAGCAGATCCCGCTGCAACATCCGTACATGCAGGTCTTCAAGAAGTACGAGAAGGCCTTCGGCGGCGCCAACCTCATCACGATCGCGCTGATCCAGCAGGACGGTGCTGCCGGCGCGGGCGCCGGCGAACCGGATATCTACAACGAGAAGTTCCTCGAGACCCTGCGCCAGGCCACCGACGAGGTGTTCTTCCTGCCCGGCGTGGACCGCGCGCACGTCACCTCCCTGTTCACGCCCGGCGTGCGCTATCTCGAGGTGATCGAGGGCGGCTTCTCCGGCGGTGACGTGGTGCCGCGCAATTACGCGCCGTCGCCCGAGGTGTTCGAGCTGATCCGTCGCAACGTCGGCAAGGCCGGCATCATCGGACGGCTGGTGTCCAACGACCAGCGCGGCGCCATGATCGTGGCCGAACTGCTCGAGCATGACCCCTCGACCGGCGAGCGGCTCGATTACCGCAAGGTTGCGGATGCTCTCGAGGCGATCCGGCTCAAGTACCAGGGCGACGGCATCTCGGTGCACGTGATCGGCTTCGCCAAGGTCGTGGGCGATGTCACCGACGCCAGCCTCGAGGTGTCGAGCTACTTCCTGGTCGCGCTGGTACTGACGATGCTGCTGCTGTGGGCGTTCTGCGGCTCGTTCCGCCTGTCGCTGCTGCCGCTCTCCGCCGCGCTCGCCGCCGTGATCTGGGAGCTGGGCCTGCTGAAGTCCTTCGGCTTCGGGCTGGATCCTTTCGCAATCCTGGTGCCGTTCCTGATCCTGTCCATCGGCGTGTCGCATGGCGTGCAGTACATCAACGGCTGGGGCAACGAAGTAGCCGAGAACGGCCGCGACAGCTACGAAGCCTCGGTCGAGACCTTCAAGCGCCTGTTCATCCCCGGCACGGTGGCCATCATTACCAACGTGATCGGCTTCGCGACGCTGGCGTTCATCAAGATCGAGATCGTGCAGGAGATGGCGTTGAACGCGGCCATGGGCATGGCCGCGGTGATCGTCAGCAACAAGGTCATGCTGCCGATCGCGCTCACCTGGGTGAAGCTCGCCGACGTCGAGAAATTTCGCCGCCGGCAGAAGCTGCGCGCCGAGCTGGGCGATCGCCTCTGGCGCCGCGCCACCGTGTTCGCAACCCGGCGCGGCGCAGTGCCGATGCTGATGGTCGCGGCCGTCTGCCTGGGCTGGTCGTTGTGGCTCTACCCGTCCCTGCGCATCGGCGACACCCAGGTCGGCGTGCCCGAGCTGCGCCCCGATTCGCGTTACAACCGCGACTCGATGGCGATCGTGCAGAACTTCAACATCGGCGTGGACCTGCTGAAAGTCATCGCCGAGGGCAAGGAGTACGGCTGCGTGAACGGCACGGCGATGGAAACCGTGGACCGCTTCGCCTGGCAGATGCAGAACACGCCGGGCGTGGCCTCGGCGGTGGCGCTGCCGATGATCGCGCGACGCGTGCGCCAGGGGCTCAACGAGGACAGCCTCAAGTGGAAGGTGCTGCCGCGCAATGAAGCCGCGCTGGCGCAGATCGTGGCGCAGGTGCCGCCCTCCACCGGCCTGCAGAACCCGGACTGCTCCGCGATGCCGGTGCTGGTCTTCACGCTCGACCACAAGGCCGAGACGATCGACGGCATCGTCAGGGCCACGCAGGCCTTCAACGCCGCCAATCCGGATTCCGGCGTGAACTTCGCGCTGGCCTCGGGCAACGTCGGGGTGATGGCGGCGACCAACGAGGAGATCAAGGCGCGCGAGCTGCTGGTGATCGTCTGGGTGCACCTGACGCTGATGATCTTCGTCTGGATTTCGTTCCGCAGCCTCGCCAGCGTGGTCGCGATCATCGCGCCGCTGGTGCTGTGCTCGCTTATGACCTACGGCTTCATGGCCACGGTGGGCGTGGGCATGAAGGCGGCGACACTGCCGGTCGCAGCCTTCGGCGTCGGCATCGGCGTGGACGACGGTATTTACCTGTGGAGCGTGCTGGCGCGCTACCTCGAACAGGGCATGGGCCTGCGCGACGCCTATTTTCAGGCGCTGCGCCACACCGGCAAGGCCGTGGTGTTCACCTCCCTGTCGTTGATCGTCGCGGTGGTGACCTGGCTGTTTTCGGGCCTGCAGTACCAGGCCGACATGGGCCTGCTGCTGTTCCTGATGTTCACCGCGAACCTGTTCGGCGCGATCCTGTTGCTGCCGGCGCTGGCGTGGCTGATGCTGCCCTCTTCCGGCACTGCACCAAAGATTGCGGCGTAGACTCGAAAAGATGAAAGAAAAGAAATTTCGGAGATCCTGGCGTGCTTGGCGAGAAATTATTTTTCTTGTCTTTCTTGCCGCCACCTTCCCTGCCGCCGCCAAGGTCACGCCCGACGAAGCCGCGAAGATCGGCACCACGTTGACCCCGGTCGGCGCCGAGAAAGCCGGCAACGCGGCCGGCACCATCCCGGCCTGGGACGGCGGCCTGCCGCAGAAGGATATGGCGCGTGGCGAGGATCCGTTCAGCGCCGACAAGCCGCTGTACACGATCACGACCGCGAACCTCAAGGAGCACGAGGCGCAGCTGTCGGAAGGCTACAAGGCGCTGTTCAAGACCTTCCCCGACTACAAGATGAATGTGTACCCGACGCGGCGCAGCGCCTCGTACCCGCAGTGGTTCTACGACGCGACGAAGAAAAACGCGACCACGGTCGAGCTCAACGACAACGGCTACGGCTTTTGCTGCGCAGCGCAGGGCTATCCATTCCCGATCCCCAAGAACGGCACCGAGCTGATGTGGAACCACATCATGCGGTACAACACCAAGGGCTTCCGCGGCTTCGTCAACGATGCGCAGGTGCAGGCCGACGGCAGCTACGTGGTCGAGCGCAACTATCTCGAGCTGACCTACGTCTACAACAACCCGGCCACCAAGGTGGAGACGCTCGACAACCAGAACGTCTACGTGCTGGTGAAAGTGGTTTCGCCGCCCAACAAGGCCGGCGACGCGCACCTGTTGCACGTGCCGATCGACCGCATCAAGGAAACCACCGGCGTCTGGCTGTTCAACCCGAGCCAGGGCCGCGTGCGGCGCATCGGCGAAGTCGGCTACGACAACCCGTTGTTCGACGGCCTGATGACGCACGACCAGGTGGACATGTTCAACGGGCCACTGGACCGCTACACGATCAAGCTGCTCGGCAAGAAAGAGATGCTGGTGCCGTACAACAGCTACAAGCTCTACAACGACAAGCTCAAGTACAAGGACATCCTGCAGCCCGGCCACATGAACCAGGACCTCGCGCGCTACGAACTGCACCGGGTCTGGGTCATGGAGGCACAGGTGCGCCAGGGCTTCAACCACCGCTACAAGCGGCGCACCTTCTACCTCGACGAGGACTCCTGGCTGGTCGTGCTGCAGGACATCTACGACGAGCGCAACCAGTTCTGGCGCACCTCCGAGGCGCACGTCATCAACTTCGCCAACGTGCCGGTGGTCGTGAACGGCGTGCAGGCGCACTACGACATCCAGTCACGCCGTTACGTCATGACCAACATGACCAACGAAGAGAAGAAGATGATCGAGTGGGACTACGAGAAGCCGCCGTCCTACTACACCCCGCAGCAACTGCAGAAGTTCGGGACGACGAAGAACTGATTGGCCGTCATTCCCGCGAACGCGGGAATCCGTCACGCCCTCGCTGCGCTCGGGATCAGGCAGCCCTGCGTCGGCAAGCTGCATTGCGCGTGGCTGATGTCGGATATCGCCCTCGCTTCATGGCTCGCCGGACCGCTGCTCGGATTCGCCTCGCCATGTCTCGGCTCACCTTCGCAGCGCCCTGCGGGTTCCAGTCCG
>JAYUGN010000009.1:0-2751 GCA_043767605.1 Gammaproteobacteria bacterium | reverse complement strand
CTTCGCTGGCGCCGGTGGCGAGCAGGTGCTCGACCAGGTACGGCTTGGCGGCACAGCACAGCTCGGCCTGCGAGTAGCGCGTGCGCATCGCGCGGATGATGGGTTGCGGTACGCACTCATCGAAAGCCAGCACGCGCAGCGACGGCGGCGCATCGGGCGGCAGGTCGAGCTCGCCGACGGCGAGCAGCGCCAAGCCTGCCTCCGGATGGAACTCAGCGACGCTGCGCAGGCAGGCGAGCGCCGCGGTGAGATGGCTGCGGGTGGCAATCGTGCAGAAGACGGGGAGGGCGTTCACCGCACCGAGGCAGGGGACTCGCTGGCAGCCGATGTGAACAGCCGCGCGGCGACGCCGTCGGCGGCCCGGCGCAGCGCTCCGGGGCTGTAAAGGCCCGCGTTGAGCTGGGTGCGCGCCGTCAGCACACGGCAGAACGCCTCGAACAGTGTGGCGTCCGGCGCCGTGCCGTGCTGCCAGAACTCGTCGAGCGAACCCTGGAACGAGAGCCCCGGCATGTCGTAGATCGCCCAGCCCAGCGGCTTGAGCGGGCGCTTCAGATTCAGCGCACGGAAACCGATCGTGCTGTTGACCGTGACCACGCCGCGGCACTGCCGCAGCAGCTCGGTGGGGCTGCCGCCGCGCAGGTAGACCACGCGCTCGCCGATGCCGTGGCGCTCCGCGGCATCGCGCGTCGCGCGCTTGAGGTCCACGATGCCGGTGTCGAGTGGATGCTCGGTGACCGCCAGCAGCGTGCCCGCGGGCGCCTGGCGCGCGAACGAGCCGACGACCTGCTCGATCACCGGCAGCAGGCTGCCGGCGGCGGAGTGGAAGCGGATCTGCGAGTCGGACTCGAGCTGCAGCGGAAACAGGTACCAGGGCCGGGCCTGCGCGACCATGCGGCCCGCGCGCCGCGCGCTGCGCCAGCGCGCGAAAATCGAGACCAACGAGGCGCGCGCGGTGGCGCCGTACTCGGCGAGCGGGTGCCAGGGCCGGTGCGTGCGGTAGCCCGGGTAATGGCGCGTGCAGATCAACGTGGCCAGCTGGTACAGCACGTTCACCAGCGCGCGGAACGCGAAGCTGTCGATGACCGGGTGCGGCGCATGCCAGGCCGGCAGCCCGCGCGCCTGCGCGAGATACCACTCCGGCGAGCGCGGCAGGGCCGAGTAGCCGTTGACGCCGCCGACTTCCAGCGTGAGCCAGTGCGGCCGCAGGTAGCCTTCCTCGAGCACGTGCACGGTGATGCCGAGCGCTCGCGCCTGCAGCACCGCTTCGCGATGCAGCGGGCGGCAGTCGCCGAACAGCACGATGTCGGTAACGGCTTGCGCCCGCAGCTGTGCCTCGAGGAATGCCGGCCAGCCGGCCAAGTCGCCGCGATAGCTGACGGCGCCGGCGGCGCGCGAGAACAGGCTGTCGCCACCGTTGAACAGGATGCGGCTGGCGCGATGGCCGTGGCCCTGCAGGCGTCGCGCGAGCAGCGCGAAGAATGGGCCCACGGGGCCCTGCAGCAGCAAGAAACTGCGGTCGGTCGTACCGGCCATGTCTTGGATAATCTCCCCAAACCCTGACAATCGTATGCCCCTCGCAGATTCTAACGCCTGCACGCTGAATTGGCCGGATTCCCGTCTCCGAAGGTTTGACACCGCCGGCCGGCTGGTTGCGCTCGTGCTGCTGCGATGACAGGCTCCGGGCACAACGAAGGGAGAGCGTCATGAAGTGGATCGTGCGCATTGCCGGCGTGCTGCTGGCGTTGCCGGTGCTGGGCCTCGGCGCCGTGATGGTCGTGTACCACCAGGCCGACCGGCCGGTCGAGGAACTGAAGCCGCGCTGGGCGCCGCCGCCCTCCCAGTTCGCCGAGATTGCCGGCATGCAGGTGCACTACCGCGACGAAGGCGCGCCTGACGCCGCGCAGACCGTCGTGCTGCTGCACGGCACCTCGTCGTCCCTGCACACCTGGGAAGGCTGGGCGCAGGCGCTGCAGCATCACTACCGGGTGATCAGCTTCGACATGCCGGGCTTCGGCCTCACCGGCCCGGACCCGAACAACGACTACTCGATCGAGAACTACGCCAGGGTCGTGGTCGCGGTGATGGACAAGCTCGGCGTGGCGCATGCCGCGGTCGGCGGCAATTCGCTGGGCGGGCAGGTGGCGTGGGCCACGGCCGTGCTGTACCCGACCCGCGTGGATCACCTGATCCTGGTGGATTCCGCGGGCTATCCGTTCACGCCCAAATCCATTCCGCTCGGCTTTCGCATCGCGCGCACGCCGGGTTTGCGCGTGCTGATGAAGGACGTGCTGCCGCGCAAGGTCATCGAAGACAGCGTGAGGAACGTGTTCGGCGATCCGTCGAAGGTCACGCCGGAACTGGTGGACCGCTATTTCGACATGACCACGCGCGCGGGCAACCGCGAGGCCCTCGCGCTGCGGTTTGCGCAGATGAAGCCCGACGGCTTCGACCAGCGCATCCCCGAGATCAAGGTGCCGACGCTGATCCAGTGGGGCGGCCAGGACCGGCTGATCCCGCCCGACAACGCCGGGCGTTTCCACCACGACATCGCCGGCAGCACGGTGGTGATCTACGAAGAGCTCGGCCACGTGCCGCAGGAAGAGGACGCGCCGCGGACGGTCATCGCCGTTGAAGCGTTCCTGCCGCACTGAAGCTGAACGAGGGTCTGACCCCAGGGTCTGACCCTACTTATCGAAATAGCTGCAAGCCGTGCTTCACGAAAGGCAGAAAATCTTTGACGTTGAGCGTGAA
>JAYUGN010000008.1:0-8012 GCA_043767605.1 Gammaproteobacteria bacterium | reverse complement strand
AAGCGACGATGCTGTCGTTCATCGACAACTACTGGTTCCTGGGCGTGTGCATCCTCTGCGTGATCCCGCTGCCATTCCTGATGCGGAAAGCCGATCCGTCGCTGGCCCCGCTGGACGCGCACTGAGAAAAACGGGGTCAGATATCACCGGTTCGGGCATGGCGAGCCCATGAATGGCCCAGAATGCTCACAAGTGGGTACGAAGCGGGAGTTCGATGACCGGGCGGACTGATGCTTCCATCGCTGCAACTGATCGCCCTGAAGTCTGGGGCGCCCTGTTGCGCATGGCGCGCCCCTATCGGCGTCAGTTCATCGTCGTTGCCTTATTCGCGCTGCTCGGAACTGCCGCCGACCTGATTGAACCACTCATCTATCGTGAGGCGGTCAACGATATCGCCGGGTTGTTTGTCGAAGGCGGCGATTTCGCCGTGCAACGCAAGGCCGAGAACGAGGCCGCGGCACCTGCGCAAGAGGGTGACGCGGCAGACACCGCTTCCGAGCCGACGGACAGTCAAGCTGATTCTCAGAACACCCCCTTGGCACCCCAGCCACACCGTCGGGGGCAAGTGTCCGCGCGCACGGCGGACCAGGCGCTGATCACGCTGCTCTGGGCGGTCGGGCTCTTGCTCGCGATCAACATTGCTTCGCATGGGTTCCAGTTGATGGCGGACCATCGCACCACCGTGCTGGCCAGCCGGATAGAGCAGGACGTGATCGTCGACGCGTTCACCCATGCGCTGCGTCTTCCAGTGGCCTACTTCAGCCGCCGCAGCAGCGGCGCCATGACCAAGCAGATTGACCAACTGGATCAGGTCTCGCCCATCATCACCGCTTTCGCCCAGACATTAGCGCCCGAGGTTGTCCGGCTCGCCGGCATTTTCATCATCATGCTGAGCCAGAGTTGGAAGCTCACGCTGCTGGCGCTGATCACCCTGCCGCCCTATCTGTTGATCGTCCGCCGCTCCGCAAAACGGCTGGAGTCCGGACTGGATGGTTACTATGAAATGTGGGAGGGCATCACCTCGCGCATCCAGGATGCGCTGGGTGCGATCAAGACGGTCAAGCTTTCGGGCGCGGAGCCACGCGAAAGCGAGCGTCTGCGCGGCCAGGCGGGGGCCGCTTTCAAACAGTATGTGGGCCGCAACAAGCTGGCCAACCGCTATTTATGGTTGCAGAGCAGCCTCACCTATCTCAGCCAGGCCATTGTGCTGGGCTACGGCGGTTTTCTGGTGCTGGAGCACCAACTGACGCCGGGCGATGTCGTCATGTTCGTCGCCTACCTCGACAAGCTGTATTCGCCGATTGACGAGCTTTCCAGCATGTCCGTCAGTCTGCAGGAACATGTGGCCTCGTTGCGGCGCGCTTTGCGCCTGCTGGCCACTGGCGGCGCTGAAATCGGCGGCGAACCGCTCAAGCCTGGCCCCGGCCGGATCGAATTCCGCCGCGTGAATTTCGCTTATTCAGCGGATCGTCAGGTGTTGCACGATCTTTCCTTCAGCCTGAAGCCCGGGTCGGTGACTGCACTGGTTGGGCCCTCCGGCGCGGGCAAGACCACGCTGGCGGATCTGCTGCTGAAGCTGTTTGAACCTGCCAGCGGAGAAATCTTGATTGACGGCCAGCGACTGGCGTCGCTGAATCCGTCGTCCGTACGCGCCGTGATTGGCGTCGTTGCGGCGGATGGCGCGATCTTCCGCAGCAGCATCGCCGACAACATTCGTTACAAGCGACCCGAGGCGACTGACGAGGAAGTGCGGCAGGCCGCAGTTGCAGCCGGGTTATCGGCCATGCTGGAGCGCCTGCCGGAGGGGTTGGCCACCGAGGTGGGCGAGCGCGGCGTCGGGCTTTCGGTGGGCGAGCGTCAGCGGGTACAGATCGCGCGTGTACTGGCGGGCCGTCCACGTGTGCTGGTGCTGGACGAGGCCACCGCCAACCTGGACTATGCCACCGAGAACGACATCCGCCGCGCCCTGCTTCAGCGCGACTGTCGTCCAACCACACTGGTCATCGCGCACCGCTACTCCATGGTCAAGGACGCCGATCAGGTGATTGTGCTGGAGGCAGGAAGGCTGATGGATCAGGGGACGCCGGCGGAACTGATTGCCAAGGGCGGATGGTTTGCACGCTTCGCCAGTGGCGCCGACGAGGCGGACGAGAACGGCGAGGATGCGGCCAATGATGGGAGTGACGACAATGGGGACGATGAAGACGAAGGTGATGACGACGAGGCTGGATCGTGAGCGAGCTTGAACCCGCGCAACTGGAACGCGCGCTGGCAGATCCGGAAACCCGTGCGCGCCTGGCGCGCGCGCTGGCTGCTGAACTGAAACCCGGCAAGCGACCCAGGAACTTGCTGCCATTTCTTGCGGGACTGGCCAGCGGCGCGGTTGCGGTGTTCGCTTTCCTGTTGCCTTCCTTGCAGGAGCAGTGGAATCTGTATAAGACCGGGTCCGCCGTGGACCGGTATGCGGAGATCGGTCACCACTTGATGGAGCAAGGGCATTACCAGCCTGCCGAGCAGGCGTTCGCGCGGGCGCTGGAACTGGCCGGCGGCCAGCGGATTGATCTCCTTCAAGAGCAATTGCGCGCGCATGTCGAGCGCATGAACGACGATCCGGCATGGCCCGGTGCCGTACCGGAAGACGTGTCGGAAAGCGACTTCGTCTATCTGCTGGAATTACAGGACGACCCGTCGCAGACGCGCGAACGCGCCGCGACACTGGCGGCTTATGGCGCGTTTCTCACCGGGCGAGAGCGCGGATCCGATGCCGAAGCCCGCCTGCGCGAAGCCATTGAACTTGATGCGGGCAATATTTCCGCGCGCATCAATCTTGGCAACCTGCTTTCAGATCGCGGTCAGCCCAAGGAAGCCGAACAGGAATATCGCAAGGCGCTGGCATTGAATGCGCAGGAGTCCAGCGCCCATTACGACCTCGGTCTGTTGTTGCTGGAAACCGGCCGCCACAAGGAGGCTGAGGCCGAGTTCCGGAACTATATCCGCCTCGAACCGGACGAAGCGGAAGGCTACCGGCAACTGGCCATTGTGCTGCGTACGCTTGGCAGGACCGCGGATGCCACCGAGCAGGAACAACACGCCAAAGCGCTGCGGCACCGCCCGATCCGGCTGAAGGCCGACAATCCTTAAGGGTTTACGGCTGCCCTCCTGGAGTACCCCAAGATGAGCAATTCAGTATTCACCGAGATGAGCTTCTGGTTGACCGTGGTCCTTTCGGCGGTCATGCCTTTCTGCATCTATGGCGTACTGCTTGCGAAGCGCGCCATTTCACGAACGACCGTAACGCTGCTCGGGTTCGCGCTTATCGTGATCGCCGGGCTGGATATCTGTTTTCTGCAGAGCCTCGCCGCCGCAGCAAAGATCACCCCCTCGCTCGTTGACGACGCAGTCTTCACCTCCGAAGTATCACTGGCGCTCTATCTATTACCCGCCATGTTCGGCGGGATTGGCGTCAACGTCATTTCCCATGTTCTCGTAAGCCATCTTGTTGAGGCGGAAAAAAGATTCGCCAGAGAACATCCACCGCACTGAGTACGGGCCCTGCCGCCCTTGGAGGTTCCTGTGAGTGATCCCCGGTGGCCGATTCCCAGAACGCCTAGGGGTTGGTCCCCACTTTTCAGTAGACTTCGCTCCCCATGAGCAAACCCAATCCCCTGCCGCAGGTCCGCAAGCTGATCGCGGTCGCTTCCGGCAAGGGCGGCGTCGGCAAGTCCACGGTTGCGGTGAACCTCGCGCTGGCGCTCGCCGCGGAAGGTCACAAGGCCGGCATCCTCGACGCCGACATCTACGGGCCGAGCCAGCCGATGATGCTCGGCAGCAAGGCGCATCCGACCTCGCCCGACGGCACCAACATGAACCCGATCATGGCTCATGGCCTGCAGGCCATGAGCATCGGCTTCCTGATCGGCGAGGACCAGCCGATGGTCTGGCGCGGTCCGATGGTCACGCAGGCGCTGCAGCAGATGATCACCGGCACGATGTGGAAGGACCTCGACTACCTCGTGGTGGACCTGCCGCCCGGCACCGGCGACATCCAGCTCACGCTGGCGCAGCGCATCCCGATCTCCGGCGCGATCATCGTCACGACGCCGCAGGAAATCGCCCTGCTCGACGCGCGCCGGGCGCTGCAGATGTTCCGCAAGGTCGAGGTGCCCGTGCTCGGCGTGGTCGAGAACATGAGCACGCACGTCTGCGGCCTGTGCGGCCATGAAGAGGCGATCTTCGGCGCCGGCGGCGGAGCTTCGCTATCGGAGCAGTACGGCGTCGAGCTGCTCGGGCAGATCCCGCTCGATGCCAAAATCCGCGAGCAGGCCGACGGCGGCAAGCCGACGGTGGTCGCCGCGCCGGATTCACCGATCACCGCGCGCTACCGCGACATCGCGCGCAAGGTTGCGGCAAGGCTCGAACAGGGCCTGCCCATGGATAATTTCCCCACGCTTTCAATCACGGACGACTGATGAGCATCAAATCCGACAAGTGGATCCGCCGCATGGCGGCCGGCGGCATGATCGAGCCCTTCGAGGCCGGCCAGGTGCGCGTCGCCAGTGACGGCCACAAGATCGTCAGCTACGGCACCTCGAGCTACGGCTACGACGTGCGCTGCGCCGACGAGTTCAAGATCTTCACCAACATCAACTCGACCATCGTCGACCCGAAAAACTTCGATGCGCGCAGCTTCGTGGACCTCAAGAGCGACGTCTGCATCATCCCGCCGAATTCGTTCGCGCTGGCGCGCACCGTGGAATATTTCCGCATCCCGCGCTCGACGCTGGTCGTGTGCCTCGGGAAAAGCACGTACGCACGTTGTGGAATCATCGTGAACGTAACGCCGCTGGAACCCGAGTGGGAAGGCCACGTCACGCTGGAATTCAGCAACACCACGCCGCTGCCCGCGAAGATCTACGCCAATGAAGGCGTGGCGCAGATGCTGTTCTTCGAATCCGACGAAGTCTGCGACACCAGCTACAAGGACCGCGGCGGCAAGTACCAGGGCCAGAAGGGCGTCACGCTGCCCAAGACGTAGCGAGCTGCGCGTCAGCGCAGCGAGCGGAGCCCCCGCGAAGGCGGGGGCCCAGGCGCTTCAACCGCCGAAAGCGAACGCGAGCGTCAGCCGCTCGCGGCCCGGCTCGGGCGCAAAGCCCAGCGTGAAGCGCTGGTGTCGCGCCCGGCGCAACTCGCGGTTCGCGTCGGCAAGGGTGGTGGCGCCAATGGCGATGGACGGCACGCCGACCGCGAGACCGATGAGCGTGCCGGTCCAGTCGAGCTTCGTGTCCGAGTAGTCGCCGCGCGCTTCCTTGTCCTCGACCTCGTTGGCGGTTCGCACGGCCGAGACGACGATCCCCCCGAAGATGGCGACGGCGCCCAGGACGATTCCAGTCACTGCGCCGGACTTGCGCGCCTGCTGTTGCTGGATCACCCGTTCGATCTCGGCCCGCGTCGGGCCGCCCGGCGCGGAATCTTCCGCACGGGTGGGGCCCGCAACGGCGGCGAGCAGAAGGATGGCCGCGGTGGCGCTGCGCACTAGCGAAGCTCCTCGGTCGGACGGAGGGCTTCCCGCGGCGCCATGAGCGTGCCCACGGCGAGGCCGCAATATTCGTGGACTTTTTTGCTCGCGGTCTCGGTTGCGACCTTCCTCAACGTGGCGACAAAGCGCTCCTGGCCGGATTGCGCCAGGGTCTTGCACTCCCACGAGAGGGCGTCGTCGAAAACCGGATCTGACGGCTTGCGGTACGAGGCCAGCAACTCCGCTTCCAGTGTGTCGAAGGTGTCGGCATATTCCACGGTGTTGTGGGCCATGCGCCGCATCGCCTCGCGCTGGAGCGCCGTGTCGCCGGACTTGAGGATGTTGATGATGCGTGTCGAGGCCCAGCTGCGGGGCCCGGTGTGCTCCGCAGTGCCGTTGATGACCGGATTCCAGCGCGCCGAGTCGGCCAGCAGGCGCAGCGCGCCCTCGATGAGCCGGTGCTGGAGGGAGCCGACGAACCGCCGCTCCTGGTTCCAGAGCTCGATCGTGGCCAGGTACTGGTTGTTGCCGGAGGAGGCCAGACCCTGGACACAGCGCGGCACGTCGTCTTCGACTTGCTGGCGCGTGCGTTGCCGGGAGTAGCGATCTTTCAGCCAGCCATCCAGCGCGTCGAAGAGTGCCGCGTCGGTCAGTCCCGAGTATGGAAGCAGTTGGCAGGCGTGCGTGCGATCCTCGACCGAGCCGGTCTTGATGTGGGCCATGAGACGGGCGATGTCGGCGGAGCGGTCCTGCGGCGGTGACGGAGTCGCGGGCATTGCAGGCGCCGGCGCTGCGGCAGCCGCATCGGGGGCCGCTGAGGCGGGCTCCGTGGCCTGCGCGGGTACGGCGGCGGCAGGTGCGGCAGGTGCGACGGGCTCGGGCGCCTTGGGTGCGTCGGCCGTCAGGAACTTTTCGCGAATCCAGCCCGTTTTCCCGTTCCACCACACTTCCCACCAGCGGCCCGACATGCCGTCGTGGCTCGAGAGCAGCTTCACCTCGCTGCCGCCCGGAAGATGGCCTTCGACCTTGCTGTTCTGTCGGGGCGTATCGAACAGAAGGGTTTCTTCACTCGTCCATACGGTATGGCCCGCTTCCGCGAAGAAAGCGGTGGCTGGGGCGGCGACGCCGAGGAACAGGAATGCAAGGCAAGCCGCTGCGGCCCGCGAGCTCACGGAATGGATGCGCATTACACCGGGTACCCGTAAGCCCGCGCCATTACGCGCAACTGGCGCCACTCGGCGTTGTGGGCGGCGCGATCGAGGTTGGCCGCGGTCGGCGCCGTCGCCGAAGACGCCGCCGCCGGCTGGCACGACGCGCCGTACGACACGCCCGCCGAGTTGCCGAGGCCGTCCGGTCCCAGGTCGCCGAAGGCCGGCGCATCGAGGTTCGGGGGGCTCTCGAAATCCAGCGCGTAGGCCATGCTCAGCGAATTCTGGTTGCGCGGGCTGTCGCCCACCGCCGGCAAGTTGAAGCGCCAGCGGATGAGATTGATCACCGAATTCGGGTCGAACGGCAGGTGGCTGACGTGGCCGCGGCGCGCGCGCGGGCCGATGATCACGCAGGGCACGCGGAAGCCCAGCCGGCCGTCGTTGCCGAGCGCGGTTTCGGCTGCCGACACCGGCGAGAAGCCCGGCGCCACGTGGTCGAAGAAGCCGCCCCATTCGTCGTAGGTGACGATCATCAGCGTGCGCTCCCAGTTCGGGCTCGCGCGCAGCGCGTTGTAGATCTGGGTCAGGTAGACCTGGCCGTCACGGATATCGGCCTGGGGATGGTCGTCACGCGAGACGCCGTTAGGACTTTCGCCCGCGCCGCCGCCGCCGAAATTCGGGTCGAAGTAGGAAACGGCCGGCAGCTGGCCGGCGTCGGCGTCGGTCAGGAACTGCTGGAACGTGGCGCTGATGTCCGCGTACTTCTCGCCCCAGAACGCCGTGATGGGGACGTCGGAGTAATAGCTCTTGCGCGAAATGCCGGCCTCGGCGAGGCGGTCCCAGATCGTCGGGATGGTCGCCGGCATCGGCGCCGGCCCCGGCGGGTAGAAATCGTTCTGCATGCGATCGGTGGCGCCCGAATGCATGTAGATGCGGTTCGGGAACGTCGAGCCCAGGAAGCCGTGGTGGTAGCGGTCGCACACCGTGAAGTTCTGCGCCACTCCGGAGAAGAACTTGAGGTCCTCTTCCTTGTAATAGCCCGCCGGGAAGCGGTCTTCGGGATTGTCGGCGGTGCCGGAGGTCTGCAGCCAGCCGTCCATGGCACCGTTGTTGTAGTGGGTGCGGCCCGCGGCGTAATTGTGGTTCGGGTCGGCCCAGCCGCAACCCTGGTAACCGTAGGCAGGGTCCGCGGCGAGGTGGAATGTGGGGACTTCCGAGCCCGCCGAATTGCGAAAAGTGGCCGATTGCCGGCCTTCGGCACCCGGCACCCAGCCGAGGTAATGGTCGAAGGAGCGATTTTCCATCATCACCTGGACGATGTGATCGATTCCGGAATCCTCCGGCTTGGG
>JAYUGN010000007.1:0-2770 GCA_043767605.1 Gammaproteobacteria bacterium | reverse complement strand
TGGTGACCCCTTCCTTGTCGAGATATTCGAGCACAAACCCGGCCGCGCGCAGGCGCTCGCCCAGCAGCGCGCAACAGCCGGCATCGTCGGGGGTCAGGGAGCGGCGGGCGATCAGCTCGCGCGCGAGCGCCAAGGTTGTATTGGACAAAGGTCTAGGGCGACAAGGTCGCGAAAAAGGCAGAAGGTGTTGACTGCGGAAGTATATCCGGTGCCCTGATGCAGACCGACCAGGACCAGAACAGGGATTTATTTGCTGCCGTCACCCAGGCGGCCACCTCGACGCTGTCCGCCAGCTCCCTCGACGAAAGCCGCTCCTCGCCGCATGCCGCCCAGCTGGTCGCGGGTTTCCGCTGGCTGCGGTTCTCCGGCGAGCTCGAGCCGCAGTTCCGCCGCTTCCGCCACGAGCGTTACCTGATTCGCACGCGCATCGCGATGCTTGGTGCTGCCGTGCTGCTGGCGCTGTTCTCGCTGCGCGACCTCCGCCTGCTACCGGACTACGTCTGGCATGTGACGGTGGCGCTGCGCCTGGGCGCGATGGTGCCGTCGCTGTTCGTGCTGTTCCTGCTGAGCTTCACGCCGCGTGCGGAGCGCTGGTACGAGGCCATGACCGCGATCGGCACGACCATGATGATGGGCGCGCTGGCCGCGGCCATCCTTTTCTCGCACAAGCTCGGCGCGCCGCTGCCGTACGAGGGCCTGATGCTGGTGATGGTGTTCACTATCTTTCTCGCGGGCTTGCGCTTTTACACCTCGATGCTGGCGACGCTGCTGACAGCGTCCGGCTATGTCGCTGCGCGCGTGGCACTCGACTTCGACGCCGCCGAGACGCTGCAGCAGGGCTACTACGTCTTCATCATCGTGCTGATCGGCCTGGTTGGCAGCTATTCGCTGGAGTTGTCGCAGCGCGCCAACTTCCTGACCGAGCACGTGGCGCTGTACCGCGCCACGCGCGACTCGCTCACGCACCTGTACAACCGCCGCGCGGCCTTCGACCACCTCGACCGCGCGTGGCGGCTGGGTTTCCGCGAGCGCAAGCCGATCGCGGTGGCGCTGCTCGACGTGGACAACTTCAAGGCCTACAACGACAGCGTCGGCCACCTGCACGGCGATACTTGCCTGGCCGAAGTAGCTGCGGTGCTGCGCGACCGCATCCGCCGGCCGATGGACCTCGTCGCGCGCTACGGCGGCGAGGAATTCATGATCGTGCTCTATGACGTGTCCGAAGACACCGTCGAGCGCATCTGCGAGGACGTGCGCGGCGGCATCAAGGCGCTGCGCATCCCGCACCCGCGCAACCTCCCGTCCGGCGTGGTGACGATCAGCGCGGGCGCCGCGTGGATCCAGCCGGCGGCGGGCACCTCGACGATGGAAACGCTGATCGAGTCGGCCGACCAGGCGCTGTATGCGGCGAAGGCGGCGGGACGCGACCGTTACATCGGCCGGCCGGCGATCCGTTTGTAGGCTGGGCTGAGCGCAGCGAAGCCCGGCGACAATGGGCCAAGGCCCATCCTACAAATCGCGCAGCAGCGCGTTGATCCCGACTTTCTTGCGGGTCTGCTCGTCCACTTTCTTCACGATCACCGCGCAGTTCAGGCTGTAGCGGCCGCCATCCTTCGGCAGCGAGCCCGCGACGACCACGGCGCCGGGCGGCACGCGGCCGTAGCTCGTCGTGTTCGCCTCGCGATCGTAGATCGGCGTGCTCTGGCCGATGAACACGCCCATCGAGATCACCGCGCCCTTGCCGACGACCACGCCCTCGACGACCTCGGAGCGCGCGCCGATGAAGCACTCGTCCTCGATGATCGTGGGCGAGGCCTGCAGCGGCTCGAGCACACCGCCGATGCCGACGCCGCCCGACAGATGCACGTTCTTGCCAATTTGCGCGCAGGAGCCGACGGTGGCCCAGGTATCCACCATGGTGCCGGCGCCCACAAAGGCGCCGATGTTCACGTAAGAGGGCATCAGGATCGCGCCGGGGCCGATATAGGCGCCGCGGCGCACCGCGGCCGGCGGCACCACGCGCACGTTCTGCGCGGCGAAGCGCACCGCATCGTAGGTGGAGAACTTGAGCGGCACCTTGTCCCAGCCGTGCAGCCGGCCCATCTCGATGGCAACGTTGTCGTGCAGGCGGAAGTACAGCAGCACGGCTTTCTTGAGCCACTCGTTGACGACCCAGCCGTGCACGCCGCCGCCGGCCTGCCCTCGAGTGCTGTCATCGAGGGGCTCGGCCACGCGCACGGTGCCGCCGTCCAGCAGGTCGATGACCTGCTCGACGGCCTGGCGCAGCGCGTGATCCTCCTTGTCCAGCGTCTCGCGCCGGTCCCAGGCCGCTTCGATGGTGCTGCGGAGCTCGTCGTGCATGGCCGCAGTTTGCCCTAACCGCCCGGCCTCGCCACGCCCTCGCTGACGCTCGGGTGTATGCCGCTCTGCGGCGTGAAGCGGGTTTACGCGGGGCGCGACGGGGGCTTGCGCTACGAATGGCTCGCCGGACCGCCGCTCGGCCTCGCTCCGCCAAGGCTGCGCTCGTCTCTCGCGGCGCCCCTGCGGGGCTCCGGTCCGGCTGCGCTCAATTTCTCCGCGCAAGCCCCCGTCGCGCCCCGCGTATCAACGCCACGTTCAGGGCGGTACGTCTGTAGCGACAACGATGGCGCGCACGTCCTCGTTCACTACGGAAGCAGGCAGCCTGAGACGGCAGTGATTGCGCGTGGCGGTCGGATGTCGCCCGAGCGGCGGTCCGGCGAGCCATGAAGCGAGGGCGATATCCGGCATC
>JAYUGN010000006.1:0-2772 GCA_043767605.1 Gammaproteobacteria bacterium | reverse complement strand
GACTGCGACCCCTTTTGTTTTTAGCGGCGGCCGTAGGTGTACGACAGCGAGAAGCCCAGCGCGTCGATCTTGTCGGCGATCTTGGTGTAGCCGAACTCGACGTAGGAGCCTTTCTTGTTCCAGCGGTAGCCGACGCCGCCGGCGTACTGCGTGCCGCTGCGGTCGTTCCTCAATTCGTCAAGCGAGGTGTTGAGGTAGCGGTAGCCGTACTTGCCCATGACGAAGAACGTGCCCGGCGAGCGCAGCACCACCGAGGCGCCTATGTTGGTGGCCGAGAAATCCGTGGACGAGCTGGCGGTATTGCCCGGGCTCGGCGGGATGCATCCGGGCGGCAGCATCGTTCCGGGGAAGCAGGTGCCCGCGGACCCGCTGCCGGATCCGTTCGTGTCGATCTGCCCCGGCAGGAAGGTGAAACCGATGTTCAGCTCGACGCCAAGCCAGGGCACGGTCGGGATGCGGAACCCATAAGCGACGATGTCGAGGTTGATGGCGTCCTTGACGTTGTCGAACTTGGCATGGACTTTCTGCACGCCGATGCTGCTGTAGGTGGAGGAGATCTCGTCCTCTTCCACCGCGGGCGGCGCGGTCTCGGTACCGCCGCCGGCACCCTGCTTGAGGATCTGCTCGTCTTGCGAGGACTGCGCCGCGGCCAGGCCCGTGAACCCCAGCGCCGCCAGCGCGAAAATCACAGCCATGCCACGCATGCGAAAAACTCCTTCGATTCGTAAGCGGCTATCTTGCCGCAAAGGTAAGCTGGGCACCTGTACAGAAGCTGAACCCATGAGCCGCCGAACCAAGATCCTCGCAACGCTGGGCCCCGCCACCGATACGGCCAGGGTCCTCAAACAGATGTTGCTGGCCGGCGTGGACGTGGTGCGGCTCAATTACTCGCACGGCACGGCCGACGACCAGGCCCGGCGCGTCGAACTGGTGCGCAAGGTGGCGGCCGAGCTCGGGCGCGATGTCGGCATCCTCGCCGACCTGCAGGGTCCCAAGATCCGCGTCGAGAGCTTCAAGGACGGCCCGATCGAGCTGGCTGAGGGTGCGCCGTTCACGCTCGACACCGCCTGGCCCAAGGACGCCGGCACGCAGGAAATCGTGGGCTGCGCGTATGCCGACCTGCCGCGCGACGTGGTGCCCGGCGACACGCTGCTGCTCAACGACGGCGCGATCACGATGAAGATCGACACGGTCACTGGCACGAAGATCAAGTGCACCGTGCTGGTCGGCGGCATCCTTTCCAACCGCAAGGGCATCAACCGGCTCGGCGGCGGGCTGTCGGCCGCGGCGCTGTCGTTCAAGGACCGCATCGACATCCGCGAGGCGGTGGCGCTGGACGTGGACTTCATCGCCGTGTCGTTCCCGCGCACGGCGGGCGACATGATGGAAGCGCGCAACCTCGTGCGCGAGGCCGGCGGCCAGGCCGCGCTGGTGGCGAAGATCGAGCGCGCCGAGGCGCTGCTCGAACTTCCGGAGATCATCGGCGCGTCCGATGCGGTGATGGTGGCGCGCGGCGACCTCGGCGTGGAGATCGGCGATGCCGAGCTGCCGGGCTGGCAGAAGAAGATCATTCGCCAGGCGCGCGAGCAGAACCGCATGGTGATCACGGCCACGCAGATGATGGAATCCATGATCACCAGCCCGATCCCCACGCGTGCGGAGGTGCTGGACGTCGCCAACGCCGTGATGGACGGCACCGATGCCGTGATGCTCTCGGCCGAGACCGCCACCGGCAAGCACCCGGTAAAGGTGGTGCAGACCATGGCGCGCGTGTGCGAAGGCGCCGAGAAGGCCGCGCCGCCCTCCGAGCGCCAGCGCGTGGGCCTCGAGAGCCATTTCGAGCGCACCGACGAGGCCATCGCCATGGCCACCGCCTGGACCGCGGGCAACATGCACGCCAACGCGATCATCTCGCTCACCGAGTCGGGCTCCACCGCGCTGCTGATGTCGCGCACCGACACCGGCATCCCGATCTACGCGCTGACGCGGCACGAGCG
Source organism: Gammaproteobacteria bacterium (assembly GCA_043767605.1). GTDB lineage: Bacteria > Pseudomonadota > Gammaproteobacteria > Nevskiales > Nevskiaceae > JACPFV01. The sequence continues at coordinate 775 of JAYUGN010000006.1, read as the reverse complement.
CACGCGCCGGCGCATGGCCATGTGCCGCAACGTCTATCCGGTGGATTTCGCGCCGACCATGCTCGACACGCTGGCGCCAATCCGCGAGGCGGTGGATGCGCTGGTCAAGCGCGGGCTGCTGAAGGACGGCGACCGCGTGCTGATGACCAAGGGCGACTTCACCGGCCCCGGCGGCACCAACGAAATGAAGATCATCAAGGTCGGGGCTTGAAGGACTTTGCTTGAAAAAGGCGTTCACCGTCCTGGCTCACCGGGGCGCGCGCGGGCATGCGCCGGAAAACACGCTGCTGGCCTTCGACCGCTGCATCAAGGCAGGCGCGAAATGGATCGAACTCGACGTCCAGCTGCATGACGGCGAGCTCTGGGTCTTCCACGACCTGAACCTCGAGCGCTGCACCGACGGCCACGGCTGGCTCGTGGACCACCCGCGTGATGTGCTGCGCAAGCTCGATGCGGGAGACGGTGAACAAATCCCGTTCCTGCGCGAGGCACTGGAGACGATCGGCCGCCGCGCGCAGGTCAACGTCGAGCTGAAGACTGCGCAAGGCACGGCCGCCGCCGTCGCCACGCTGCTGCGCGAATTCCTTGCGCGCGGCTGGAAGGTGGATGACTTCATGGTGTCCTCATTCCACTTGCCGGAGCTGCGCGATTTCCATCGGCGCATGCCGGAAGTGCCGATGCTCATGCTGCTGTGCGGCGTGCCGCTGAACCTCGCGGCGGATGCGCAGGCGCTCGGCGCCGGCACGGTCGGGCTCGACCTCAACTTCGTGGACGA
>JAYUGN010000005.1:0-2779 GCA_043767605.1 Gammaproteobacteria bacterium | reverse complement strand
CCCTGCAGCGCGAGCGGCAGTGTCTCCGCCTGGATCGGCGTGCAGTGCGAAAAGCCGAGCGCGTCGAGACCTTCTTTCAGGGAGGGATGGAGGGGCAGCGAGGCAAACGAGACTTCGGTCAGATGGTCAGGGCGCATCCACTTTCACTTGCAATGTAGGAACGAATCGGCTCAAATAACGGTTAACGTAGGTACGGCTGTGGCGCCCGATGCAACCGGCGCCGGTTAGAAACGCAGCCTGCCCACGTCAACGATCCCGCAAGTCTAATCAACTCAGCCGATTTCTGTTGCGGCGCCCCAGGCACGCTGCAGCCGGATCGGGGGATTGTCCAACCTCTTCCTGGAGCCTAGACCCATCATGAGCGCCAACATCACCGCGGTGACCGACCAGTCTTTCGAGCAGGAGGTGCTCAAGAGCGGCCAGCCGGTCCTCGTCGATTTCTGGGCCGAATGGTGCGGCCCTTGCCGCATGATCGCGCCGATCCTGGAGCAGATCGCCGCCGAGCAGGCCGGCAAGCTCAAGATCGTGAAGCTCAACGTGGATGAAAATCCGCAGACGCCGCCGAAGTTCTCCATCCGCGGCATTCCCACCCTGATCCTCTTCAAGGACGGCAAGCCTGCGGCAACGCAGGTCGGCGCCGTCGCCAAGGCCCAGCTCGCGGCCTTCCTCACTCCCCACCTGCAGGTCGCCTAAATGAAGCCTCGCCGTCACCGCCATCACACCCCGGGTGGAGGCCACATGGGGAACCGTGGGGGCAACAACCAGGGCGGCAATTACTACCCGCAGCAGGGCGGCCCCGATCCCAATGGCGGGGGCAGCGACGCGTATGAAGAGGAGCTGCTGAACGAACCCACGGTCGGCCCGGACGGCCAGCCGCTGCCGCCGCCGAAGATCCTCAACCTGACCGAACTGCGCCGCAAGACGGCGACCGAGCTGCTGCGCATGGCGCAGGACCAGGGCCTCGAGAACATCTCGCGCGCCAAGAAGCAGGACATCGTGTTCCAGATGCTCAAGGCGGCGGCGCGCCGTGGCGAGCACATCTACGGTGAAGGCGTGATGGAGATCCTGCAGGACGGCTACGGCTTCCTGCGCTCGCCCGACTCCAGCTACGTGGCCGGGCCGGACGACACCTACATCTCGCCCTCGCAAATCCGCCGCTTCAACCTGCGCACCGGCGACTCGATCGCGGGGCGCGTACGCGCGCCGAAGGAAAACGAGCGCTACTTCGCGCTGCTGAAGGTCGACACGATCAATTTCGAGCCGCCCGAGGCCAGCCGCAAGAAGGTCAACTTCGAGAACCTCACGCCGCTGTTCCCGAACGAGCGCTACCAGATGGAGCGCGGCAACGGCACCACCGAGGACATCACCGCCCGCATCATTGACCTGATCGCCCCGTTCGGCAAAGGCCAGCGTGGCCTGATCATCAGCCCGCCGAAGGCCGGCAAGACGATCATGCTGCAGAACGTCGCGCAGTCGCTGATGGCGAACTACCCGGACGTGTACCTGATCGTGCTGCTGGTGGACGAGCGGCCCGAGGAAGTCACCGACATGCAGCGCACCGTGCGCGGCGAAGTCATCGCCAGCACCTTCGACGAGCCCGCCAGCCGCCACGTGCAGGTGGCCGAGATGGTCAGCGAGAAGGCCAAGCGCCTGGTCGAGCACAAGCGCGACGTCGTGATCCTGCTGGACTCCATCACGCGCCTGGCGCGCGCCTACAACACGGTGGCGCCGAGCTCCGGCAAGGTGCTGAGCGGCGGCGTGGACGCCAACGCGCTGCAGAAGCCCAAGCGCTTCTTCGGCGCCGCCCGCAACATCGAGGAAGGCGGCTCGCTGACCATCATCGCCACTGCGCTGATCGACACGGGCAGCAAGATGGACGAGGTGATCTACGAAGAGTTCAAGGGCACCGGCAACATGGAAATCCACCTGGAGCGGCGCATCGCCGAGAAGCGCGTGTTCCCGGCCATCAACATCAACCGCTCCGGCACGCGCAAGGAAGAGCTGATGCTCGAGCCGGCCGCGCTGCAGAAGATCTGGATCCTGCGCAAGCTGCTGCACTCGATGGACGAGCTCGCCGCGATGGAGCTGCTGCACGACCGCATGAAGCAGAGCAAGACCAACGAGGCGTTCTTCGACTCGATGAAGCGCAACTAAAGGGGACGCACACCTTTATCGAAGGCCGGCGCGGCCGGCCTTCTCTTTTTGCGCCGGGTAAAGGTGTGCGTCCCCTTTATTTTCATGCCGCGGTAACCGCGGCCTTCTTCTCTTCGGATTTCCTGCGGCTGGGCATCGTGCCCAGCAGCTTGCAGATGATGCCGAGCATGATCTCGTCGGCGCCGCCGCCGATCGAGGCCAGGCGCGAGTCGCGGTACGAGCGCGCCACGTGGCTCTCCCACATGAAGCCCTGGCCGCCCCAGAACTGCAGGCAGCCGTCGGTCACCTCGCGCGCGATGCGGCCGGACTTCAGCTTGGCCATCGAGGCCAGCATGGTCGCGTCGCGGCCGGCCACGTATTCCTCGCAGGCCTGGAACACCAGCGCCTTCAGGCACTCCACTTCGGTGCGCAACTCGGCGAGGCGGAAGTGCACGTACTGGTTGTCGAGCACCGACTTGCCGAACGCCTGCCGCTGGCGGGCGTAGTCGGTGGTCTCGTTGATGATGTTGGTCATGCTGTCGATGCCGATGGCGGCGCCGTACAGGCGCTCTTCCTGGAACTGCAGCATCTGGTACATGAAGCCCATGCCTTCCTGGCCGACGAGGTTCCTGCGCGGCACGCGGAC
>JAYUGN010000004.1:0-2793 GCA_043767605.1 Gammaproteobacteria bacterium | reverse complement strand
CTCGGTCTGTCTAAGCAGAAGCCATGGAGAGTCCCTCCACCCCGGCACTTCTACTCTCGCAGAAGTGCGACTCCGACCATACAAGCCATGGAGCAAAGCCAGCGCACAGCCCCCACGCGCCAATCCAGACTCACGCCACAGAGCCCCAAATGCCCGACCGGCCCGGGGGGCGCGCTGCTGGGCTTCGCTGCGCTCAGCCCAGCCGACGACGCTCAGCCCAGCCTACGGCGATAATGCCGCCGTCGGTTCCCTCCGAAGGAAGTTTCTGTTGTCGTCCCCCGCTGTGCTGGACCTGCCGCTGCCGCCTTCCCGGGAGAGAATCTCGTGGCCGGCGCTGCCCGGCGCGAGCGCAGCGCTGGCAATCGCGGAGGCTGCGGCGCGCCATCCCGGCCCGGTGCTGGCGTTGTGCAGCAGCGAGCAGCAGGCCTACCGGCTCGAAGAGGAGCTGCGGTTCTTCGCGGCGCCTGGCCTGCCGGTGACGCACCTGCCCGACACCGAGGTGCTGCCTTACGACGCCTTCTCGCCGCACCAGGAAATCCTGTCGGCGCGGCTCGCGGCGCTCGATGCCTTGCCGCGCCTGACGCGCGGGATCGTCGTCACCACCGCCGATGCGCTGATCCAGCGCCTGCCGCCGCGGGCCTGGCTCGAGGGCCGGCGCTTCGACATCCGCGTTCGCGACAAATTGGCGCCACACCCGTTCCGCGAGCGGCTGGTCGCCGCGGGCTACCAGTCCGTGTCGGAAGTGCAGGCGCAGGGCGAGTACGCGGTGCGCGGCTCGATCATCGACCTGTTCCCGATGGGCAGCGAGCAGGCCTTCCGCATCGACCTGTTCGACGACGAAGTGGAATCCATCCGCCTGCTCGACGCAGACAGCCAGCGCTCTGAGGGCACGACGCAGGCGATCCGCCTGATGCCCGCGCGCGAATTCCCCACCGACGCGCCCGGCATCGAGGCCTTCCGCAAGCGCTACCGCGCGCAGTTCACCGGCGATCCTTCGCGCAGCCGCATCTACAGCGAAGTCAGCAAGGGCGTGATGCCCGGGGGCATCGAGGCCTGGCTGCCGCTGTTCTTCGAGAGCACCGCGACGCTGTTCGACTACCTGCCGGTGGAAAGCCTGCTGGTCGAGTTCGATTCGCTGGAGGCCGCGCTCGAGGCCGACTGGAAGCAGATCGAGGATCGCCACGAACGGCTGTCCGGCAACCTCGAGCGGCCGCTGCTCGCGCCGCGCACGCTGTACCTGCCGCCGGCGCAGGCGCTGGCCGCGGTCAGCCAGTTCCCGCGCGCCGCACTGAAGACTTCCGGGCACGGCGACGTCACATCGATCCCGGCCGGTGCCGAGGCGGTGAAGTCGCTGGTGAAGACGCCCGGTTCGCGCGCGCTGTTCATCGCCGAGTCGCCGGGCCGGCGCGACGCACTGCTGGCCTGGCTGAAACCGCTGGGTGTCACACCCTCGGTGCTCGAGCGCTGGGAACAGTTCCTCGATCCTTCGCTGCGCTTCGGCATCGCCATCGGCCCGCTGCAGGACGCGCTGCGCCTGCCCGACGGCAGCGCGCTGATCGCCGAGGCGCAGGTGTTCGGGCTCACCGCACCCGCCCAGCAGAAACGCCGCACGCGCGTGCGCGATCCCGAGTCGCTGCTGCGCGACCTGTCGGAACTGCGCGAAGGCGCGCCGATCGTGCACGTGCAGCACGGCATCGGCCGCTACCGGGGGCTGAAGCGGCTCGACAGCGGCGGCATCAACGCCGAGTACCTGGTGCTCGAGTACGCCAACCAGGACGTCCTCTACGTGCCGGTGGCCTCGCTGGGCCTCATCCACCGCTACATCGGCGCGGATTCCGACCACGCACCGGTGCACACGCTGGGCTCCGACCGCTGGGCCAAGGCCCGCCAGCGCGCGAAAGATCGCGTGCGCGACGTGGCCGCCGAGCTGCTGCAGATCTCGGCGCGGCGCGCCTCGCGGCCGGGCGTCTCACTGGCGGTCAACGACGAAGACTACGCGCGCTTCGCGGCGGGCTTCCCGTTCCAGTCGACGCCCGACCAGCAGAAAGCCATCGATGACGTGCTGAAAGACATGGCGGCGCCGCGCGCGATGGACCGCGTGGTCTGCGGCGACGTCGGCTTCGGCAAGACCGAGGTTGCGCTGCGCGCGAGCTTTGCCGCGGTCAGCAACGGCCGCCAGGTGGTGGTGATGGTGCCGACGACCCTGCTCGCCCAGCAGCACCACAAGAATTTCGCCGACCGCTACGCCGGCACGCCGGTGCGCCTCGGCGCGGTCTCGCGCCTGCGCTCCGATGCCGAGCAGAAGGTGCTGCTGGCCGACGCCGCTGAAGGCAAGGTGGACATCCTGATCGGCACGCATCGCCTGCTGCAAGACGACGTCAAGCTGAAGAACCTGGGCCTCGTGATCATCGACGAGGAACACCGCTTCGGCGTGCGCCACAAGGAGCGCCTGAAGAACCTGCGCGCCGAAGTGGACGTGCTGACGCTCACCGCCACGCCGATCCCGCGCACGCTGAACATGTCGCTAGCCGGGCTGCGTGACCTCTCGATCATCGCCACGCCGCCGGAAGGCCGCCTGCCGATCAAGACGTTCGTCGCCGAGAGCGAGCGCGGGCTGGTGTACGAGGCCTGCCTGCGCGAGCTGCGCCGCGGCGGCCAGATCTATTTCCTGCACAACGAAGTGAAGGACATCGAGCGGCGCGCCGACGAGATCCGCGCGATGGTGCCCGAGGCCACCGTGCGGGTGGCCCACGGCCAGATGCGCGAACGCGAACTCGAGCAGGTGATGCTCGA
>JAYUGN010000003.1:0-8111 GCA_043767605.1 Gammaproteobacteria bacterium | reverse complement strand
CAGGTCGATCTGAGACAGCGACACGCCTTCGCCGGCGAGCCCGCGGATCGCCTCGGCCGTTATCTGCGCATTGTTGTAGCGCGGCTGCCCGGTGACCGGGTCGAGCACGTAGTGCCGCGTCAGGATGCCGTTGCTGCGCAGGATGATGCGGCGCACGCGCGAGGGCTTGCCGTTGATCTGCCCGAGGACTTTTTCCATCTCGTCGTTGGACACCGGCGCGTTCGGCAGGAACGCCGCCAGGCGCTGGATGTAGACGGGATTGAGTTGAGTCATCGGTGACACGGACCTCTAGGCAAATTCCCGCATGCGCTCCGTGCCGGAACCCGAGGGCGCTTCGTACGACGCGGCCTGGGCAGCCAGGCGTGCGCGCATCAGCGGTTTCAACAGGGTTCTGAGCAGCAGAGACAGGGGCACGACGGTGACGATCATCAAGACAAGGAATGCGATGTACGCCGCCAGAACCGGGCGCCGCGCGGCGTCCCCCGGCTTGCCGGCAGCGCGGACGAGTTTACCCCACACCCGGAAGCTGCGACGGCCGATTTTCTCGCTGGCCATCAGGGCCGGATCCACCTGCGCGGCGCAGAGGCCGGTCAGCACGGGGTGGCAACCATCCAGCGTGCCAGCGTCGAGCGCTCGCGCCAGCGCGCGGCCGAAGCGGGCGCTGCCGGCGATCAGGTCGTCCGGCACCCCGGCGCGCGGCAGGCTCGCAACCGGATGCTGCCGGCCGGTGAGCAGCCACAGCGGCGTGGTCACGAACGAGCTGAGCTTGTGCGGATCGTCGAGCGCAATGTGGTCGCTGTGGCGTGCACCGGCATCGGCGAGCTGCTGCTTGACCACTTCCTGGGCCTGCGTCCACATGCCGCGGCTGGCCGTCAGCGTGACCACCGGCGTGCCCTGCAGCAGCGCACGACCCGGCTGCGACTGCACGAACGCGGTCAGCGCCGGCGAAGGCGACAGGAACCAGGGCGAATAACACAGGAGGACCAGGTCGTAGCGCGCGGCGGCGGCCTGCCAGGGTTTCAGCGGCGGCGGGTCCAGGTAGACCGATTCCGGGAAGGCATCGAAGAAGGCCCAGAACGTCCACGGAAACGGGTACTGCGTGGCGGGCTCGAGCTTCAGGTAGTCCACCGCGTGGCCGGCGGCCTGCAGCGGTCCGGCAACCGCCTGCGCGCAACGCTCGAGCTGCCCGGTCTGCGAAAAATACACCGCCAGGACGCGCTTCATGAGGCAGTCACGCTAGCGGCCGGGTCCGGCTACCGCAATCCTTCTTTCGTCAGGGTGCGGTTGATGATCCATTGCTGGCCGATGCCGATCAGGTTGCTGACGAACCAGTACAGCACCAGGCCCGCGGGGAAGAAAGCGAAGAACACGGTCAGGAACACCGGCATCATGCTCATGACCCGCTGCTGCACCGGGTCGGCGACCACCGTGCCGGACAGCTTCTGCTGCGCCCACATGCTCGCGCCGAACAGGAGCGGCAACACGTAGAACGGATCCGGCGCCGACAGGTCGTTGAGCCACAGCGCGAAGTCGGCCTGCCGCAGCTCGACGCTCTCCAGCAGCACCCAGTACAAGGCCAGGAAGATCGGCATCTGGATCAGGAGCGGCCAGCAACCCGCCAGCGGGTTGAATTTCTCCTTCTTGTACAGGTCCATCATCGCCTGGTTCATCTTTTCGCGATCGTCGCCGTAGCGGTCCTTCAGCTCCTGGATGCGCGGCGCGAATTTCTTCATCTTCGCCATCGAGCGGAACTGCGCCGCCGACAGCGGGAACAGCCCGAGCTTCACCATCAGCGTGAGCAGGATGATCGAGAAGCCCCAGTTCTGGGTGAACTTGTGCGTGAGGTCGAGCAGCCAGAACAGCGGCTTGGCGATGACCTCGAGGATCCCGTAGTCGAGGGTGAGCTCGAGGCCTGGCGCGATGTCGGCAAGTTTTTTCTGCAGCTTGGGGCCGATGTACAGCTGCGCGGTGAATTCGCTGTCGCCGCCGGCCGGCACGTCGTGTGCGCCGCCGATGTACTGCGCCGCAAAGCCGCGCGTGGCGTTGGGCTTGGCGATCAGCGTGTCGGCCTCGCCCGCCGGCGGGATCACGCCGATGAAGAAGTAGTGCTGCAGCATGCCGATCCAGCCGCCGGACTGGTGCCGCTCGACCGGCTCCTCGACCAGGTCCTTGAATGCGATCTTGCGGAAGCGGAGCGACTCGCCCGGATTTTTCTGCTCGTAGATCGCCACGCCCATGAAGGGCTTGGAGAAGCGCGGCTCCGCCCCGGCCGGGAACGGCGTGCGCCACAGCTGCACGTAGGCGTTCGCGCTGACCGGCGCGGCGCCGCCGTTGTGCAGCTTCTGCTTCAGGCCAACCAGATAACTGCCGCGTTCGAAGTGGAAGGTCTTGGTAACGTGGCGGCCGGCCCCGTCGTCGAATTCCAGCGGCACGTCCAGCGAAGCCGCGTCCGGCGCGAGTGCGTAGCTCGTCGTCGCGGCGCGATAGGTGTCTTTATGCGAGACGATCGGGCCTTGCGCGCCGGTCAGTCCCGACTGGATCACGAACCAGCGCTCGTTCGTGTCGTCGAGCAGCGCGACATTCTGGTCGGGCGACTTCTTGTCGTACGGGTAACCGCTGAGCTCGACGCGGCGAATGTCGCCGCCGAGCGTGCTCAGCACCACGGTCAGAACGTCGGTCTGCACGGTAATGCGCTGCTCGGGCGCGGCAGTGGTGGCCTGCGTTGCCGCGGGGGCTGCGGCGCCGGCGGCCTTGGCCGGGGCGGCCGGCGCCACCGGGACATCGTCGACCGGGGGCGCGCTTGCGCTCGGCGGCGGCGGTATCACCGCCGGGGCGAAATCTTTCTCCCAGGCCTGGTACAGCAGGAAGCCGACGACCCCCGCGGCGACCAGCAGGGCAAAACGGCGGCTCTCGATGGTCGTCACAGCTTCTCCGGAACAGGGTCGAATCCGCCTTCATTGAGCGGATGGCAGCGCACGATGCGGCGCGCCGTAAGGTAAGTGCCGCGCGCGGCGCCATGCTTCTGCAGCGCCTCGACGCAATACGAGGAGCAGCTCGGGTAGAAGCGGCAGCGCGGGCCGAGCAAGGGGCTGAGCAGGCGTTGATACACGCGCACCAGCGCTATCAATAAATGTCGCATCAGCGTGCCCGCAGTTTCTGCCAGAGCCGTTCCAGCGTTTCGCGCAGCTCCGCACTTGGGGCCGCGGCGGCGCCCGAGCGGGCCAGGATCACCAGGTCGCGCGCGGGCAGCGAGCCGCGGTTGCGGCGGAAGCTGTCGCGCGCCTGGCGCTTGATGCGGTTGCGATCCACGGCGCGCGGAACGGCACGGGCGGAAATCGCAAAACCCATGCGGGCGCCCGCCAGGGCGTTGTCGCGCAGGGCGAGGGTCAGGAGTTTTTCGTGGAGCCTGACTCCGCCCGACAGCACCGCCTCGAACTCGCGCGGCCGGCGCAGCCGCGCCTCGGGCGGGAACGCGAAAGCCAAACTACGGAATCAGCTTCGCGCGGCCCTTGCCACGGCGACGCGCGATCACCCGGCGTCCGCCGACAGTCTTCATGCGGGCTCGGAAGCCGTGAGTGCGCTTCTTGCGCAGGCGCTTGGGCTGATAAGTACGTTTCATGGGTCGCTACTCGGGTGCGCAAAAAAAGGCCGCGGATTGTAGCCCTCGCGCCCCGGTCATTCAACAAAATCCGCTTGCCGCGGCTGTGGATAACTGCAGATGCGGGGTATAGACTGCTCGCCTCTTTTTTCCGCCCTATTCGAAAAATATCTCCGCGGGGACCTGCGCGTGGTAGAGCTTTGGCACAAATGTCTGCGGCGCCTGGAGGGTGAGCTCTCCGGCACGGACCTCAGCACCTACCTGCGCCCGCTGCAGCCGCAACTCCACGACGACCAGTTGAGCCTGCTCGCGCCGAACCGGGTGGTCCTGAAGCGGGTGAAGGACGACTTCATGCCGGCGATCCGCAAGGCCCTGACCGCGGTGGCTGGCGACAACATCATCACGGTCGAAGTTTCGCTGCCCGGCACCGGCAAGGCCCGCGGCTCCAACGGCGCGGCCGAGGAAGAACCGGTCGCGCGCAGCGACGGCGGCAAGCTCGATCCCCGCTACACGTTTGACGCCTTCATCGAGGGCAAGGCCAACCAGCAGGCGCGCGCCTACGCCGTGCGCGTGGCGGCCGACCCGGGCGGCGAATACAACCCGCTGCTGATCTACGGCGACTCGGGCCTGGGCAAGACCCACCTGATGCACGCGATCGGCAACCTGATCCGCAACAAGAGCACGCGCAACCGCGTGCTGTACGTCGGCGCCGAGCGCTTTGTCCGCGACCTGGTCACGGCGATCCAGAAGAAGGAGACCGAGAACTTCAAGAAGCGCTACCGCGAGGTGGACGCCCTGCTGATCGACGACATCCAGTTCTTCGTCGGCAAGGAAGCCTCGCAGGAAGAGCTGTTCCACACGTTCAACGAACTGCTCGACGGCCGCCAGCAGATGGTGCTGACCTGCGACAAATATCCCGAGGAGCTTGACGGCCTCGACAAGCGCCTGAAGTCGCGCTTCACCTGGGGCCTGTCGGTCGCGGTCGAGCCGCCGGATCTCGAGACGCGCGTGGCGATCCTGATGTCGAAGTGGCCGCGCACCAAGGACAAGCTGCCCACCGACGTCGCGTTCTTCGTCGCGCAGCGCATCCGCGCCAACGTGCGCCAGCTCGAGGGTGCGCTGAACCGGCTGTCCGCCTCGGCCCAGATCACCGGCCGCGCGATCACCGTGGATTTCGCGAGGGAGACGCTGAAGGACATGCTCGCGGCCTACGAACGCCTGATCACGATCGACAACATCAAGCGCCAGGTCAGCAGCTATTTCAACATCCGCGTGACCGATCTTTCCTCGCCGCGCCGCACCCGCTCGCTGGCGCGCCCGCGCCAGATCGCAATGGCGCTGGCCAAGGAACTGACGCAGCACTCGCTGCCGGAAATCGGGCACGCGTTCGGCAAGGACCATACGACGGTGTTGCACGCCACTCGAAAGGTGGCGGAACTGCGCAAAGAAGATGCGCGCGTGCGCGAGGATTACGAGAATTTGCTGCGCCTCCTGAGCTACTGAAAAAGACGGCGCACAGGGTTGTGGGTAAAGCGGTAACAATTCAGGCGGCTTGAAAGTCCTCGGCAGGCGGACACAGTTTGTGCACAAGGGTCCGGGGGGCGGGCCAGCAGGTTTGGAAAGTGGCTAACATTATGATTGGTAATTGTTTTTTTGATTTATACAGAACCTGACAGTTGCCAACAAAAGCAACAACTTCTTAATTAATACAAAGACTATTGAAGAGTGAGCCTATGAAAATCCAGGTGGGGAGAAACGAGCTTCTGACCGCGGTGCAGGCTGTGATTGGCGTGGTCGAAAGACGCCAGACGCTGCCGGTCCTGTCGAACCTCTTGCTCGATGCGCAGAAGGACGAACTGGTGATCACCGGCACGGACCTCGAGCTCGAGCTGGTAAGCCGCGCGGTGATCAAGTGCACCGCCTCGGGCAAGACCACGGTGCCCGCGCGCAAGCTGTTCGATATCTGCCGCGGTCTGCCAGAAGGCGCTGACCTCACGCTGGATTCGTCCGGCGACAAGCTGGTGCTGAAGTCCGGCAAGAGCCGCTTCACGCTCGCGACGCTGAAGCCCGACGAGTTCCCCTCGCTCGGCACGGTGCCCGCGGCCAAGGTCGTGCGCATCGCGAAGAAGGACCTGCGTGCGCTGATCGAGAAAACCCAGTTCGCGATGGCGAACCAGGATGTGCGTTACTACCTCAACGGCATGCTGCTGCACGTCACGGCCAAGCGGATCCGCGCGGTCGCCACCGACGGCCACCGCCTCGCGATGAGCGAGCTGGCACTCGACACCACGCTCAAGGAAGAGTCGCAGATCATCGTGCCGCGCAAGGCTGTGCTCGAGCTGCTGCGCCTGCTGGAGCCGAACGACGACACGGTCGAGCTGCGCATCGCCGACAACCAGTTCCAGGCCGACCTCGACGTGATCCGCCTGACCAGCAAGCTGATCGACGGCCGTTTCCCCGACTACGAGCGCGTGATTCCCGAGGGCGGCGACAAGCACCTGAAGGCCAACCGCGAGCGCGTGCGCTCGGCGCTGTCCCGCACGGCGATCCTGTCGAACGAAAAATTCCGCGGCGTGCGCCTGCAGCTCGCCGACGGCAAGCTGAAGCTGTCCACGCACAATCCCGAGCACGAAGAGGCCGAGGAAGAGCTCGACGTGAACTACAAGGGCGCGGCGCTCGAGATCGGCTTCAACGTGAATTACCTGCTCGACGCCCTCGGCGTGATGACGTCCGAGGAGTTCCACATGGAGCTCAAGGGTCCCGACGCCAGCGGCCTGATCCAGGATTCCGCCGGCGGCGGCGCCAAGTACGTCGTGATGCCGATGCGGCTCTGAGCCGCATCCCCACGCAGTCGCCATGCTGCTGACCCGCGTGGCGGGGCGGAATTTCCGCCTGTTCGAAGGCTTCGAGCTCAAACCCGGGCCCGGGATCAACCTGATCGCAGGGCCCAATGCTTGCGGCAAGACCTCCCTGCTCGAGGCGATCTACCTGCTGGGCCGCGCGCAGAGTTTCCGTTCCGCGCCCGCCCAACTGGCCGGCGCCGCCGGCGCGCAGTGGGAAATCCGCGGCGATTTCGTCAGCGGGCCTGGCGCACCGGAAACCCCGGCGCGCATCGCCTGGTCGCCCGCCGGCATGGAAATCCAGATCCAGCACGCTGCCGTCACGGTGCAGGATCTGGTCCGGCGCTTCGCGGCGCAGGTGTTGGAGCCCGACTCGCACCGGTTGCTGCAGGACGGCCCGGTGTACCGCCGACGCTACCTCGACTGGGGCGTGTTCCACGTGGAACATCGGTTCTTTCCCGCCTGGCGCCGCTACCAGCGGGCGCTGAAACAGCGCAACCAGTCCCTGCGCAATGGCGCGCCCGACGCCGAGGTCCAGGCCTGGATCCCGGAGCTGGTCGAGTCCGGCGAGGCGGTCCAGGCGCTGCGGGCGGCGCACCTGCAGGCGCTGGCCACCCCGCTCGGCCAGGTCCTGGGCGAGCTGTTGCCGGGCCTGGAGTGGTCGCTGGCGCTGAATCCAGGCTGGGGCGGATCGGGAGGGCTGGCCGCCGCGCTGGCCGCGCAGCTGCAGAACGATCGCCGGCTGGTCACGACGGTCGCCGGGCCGCACCGGGCCGAGCTGCAGCTGAAGCTCGCCGGGCGCTCCAGCAAGCACCAGATCAGCCGTGGGCAACAGAAGCTCCTGATCGCGGCCCTGCTGCTGGCGCAGGCGGCGCTGATCCAGCAGTGCGCGGGCGAGGCCCCGGCCCTGCTGATCGACGATTTCCCGGCCGAGCTTGGCCCCGCATTCCAGGAGGCGCTGCTCGCCCAGCTGGCGCGCTATCCGGGCCAGGTGTTCCTGAGCGCGATCGAGGTGGCCGGCCCCCTCGAAAAGCTGCAAAAAAAAGCCTTGTTCCACGTGGAACATGGGTCCGTTTCGGCGGCTTTGCGGGTATAATTTTCCCTTCGAAAAACCCCCGCGACTCGGCGACAGCCGAGCCGCCCGAACGAGCAAAAATGGCCGAACTCGGAACCTACGATTCGTCGAGCATCAGGGTCCTGAAAGGGCTCGAAGCCGTGCGCCAGCGGCCCGGCATGTACATCGGCGACACCGACGACGGCACCGGCCTCCACCACATGGTTTTCGAGGTCGTGGACAACGCGATCGACGAGGCCCTGGCCGGCCACTGCACCGAAGTCACCGCGATCATGCACGCCGACGGCTCGGTCTCGGTGGCCGACAACGGCCGCGGCGTCCCGGTGGACACGCACAAGGAAGAAGGCCGCTCGGCCGCCGAAGTGATCATGACGATCCTGCACGCCGGGGGAAAATTCGGCGGCAGCGGCTACAAGGTTTCCGGCGGCCTGCACGGCGTCGGCGTCTCGGTGGTCAACGCGCTGTCGGAGCTCCTGCTCCTCGACATCTGGCGCGACGGGTACCACCACCACCAGGAATACCGCGACGGCGCCCCGCAGGCCCCGCTCGCCCGGCTCGAGCCGACCACCAAGCGCGGCACGCTGGTGCGCTTCTACCC
>JAYUGN010000002.1:0-2802 GCA_043767605.1 Gammaproteobacteria bacterium | reverse complement strand
GCGCGTCGAGGTCGCGGGCGATCGTGAGGGCGGCCAAGGCGTCGCGCCCGAGGCGGTCCACCTTCCAGGCAACCAGGCTGTCCCCGGGCTGGAGGCGTTTTAGCAGTGCGTCGAAGCCTGGGCGCTGCCGGACGCCGGACTCTCTTTCTTCCACGACATTGGCCGAGGTGACGCCCGCTGCCTCCAACGCGTCGAGCTGGAGCGCAAGATTCTGGTCCTCACGGCTGACCCGCGCGTAGCCCCACACAGATGGCACAGAACGCCCTTTCTTTGCGGCACACCCTTGCGGAACGTGTAACCCTTTGAACACAAACGGTCCAGAGTTCTGCACCGCAACCGAGCGTCTGCGGAACGCCAGCGCCGCTGTCCCGGACGCAAATGGACGCTCACGGCTGTCAATCGGCATCCAATGTTGACCCCCGACCGGCGTCCAAAGTTGACCCTTTCGGACGGGTGCTGAGGGCCGCTCAGGCTCGGGTTTTCATGCGCCAGCTTTCGTTGCCGGTCTCGACGATGTCGCAGTGGTGCGTGAGGCGGTCGAGCAGGGCTGTCGCCATCTTGGCGTCGCCAAAGACCGTCGGCCATTCGGCAAAGTCGAGGTTGGTGGTCAGCACCACCGAGGTGCGCTCGTAAAGCCGGCTGATCAGGTGGAACAGCAGCTGCCCGCCGGACTGGGCGAACGGCAGGTAGCCCAGTTCGTCCAGCACCACGAGGTCGAGCCGGGTCAGCGCGTCGGCGATCTTCCCCGCCCGCCCCGCCTTGCTTTCAGCCTCCAGCCGGTTGACCAAGTCCACCACGGTGTAGAACCGGCACCGGGCGCCGGCACGGATGCAGTTGCGCGCGATGGCGACCGCGAGATGGGACTTGCCGGTGCCCGTGCCGCCGACCAGCACGGCGTTGCGCTGCTGGCGCAGAAACGTGCCGACGGCCAGCTCCCGCACCAGTCCCTCGTTGATTGGGCTGCCGCGGAAGTCGAAGTCGGCCAGCTCCTTGGCCAGGGGCAGCTTGGCGGCGCCCACCTGGTAGCGGATCGACCGCGCGTGCTTCTCGGCGATCTCGGCAGCCAGCAGGTCGCCGATGATCTGCTGGGCCGGGTGCTGGCGCTTAACCCCGTTGGTCAGCACCTCGTCGAACGCCAGGCGCATGCCCAGCAGCTTGAGCTCGGCCATCATGGCCAGGATGTCATGCCGTTCCATGCCTTGGCCTCCTCAGGGCGTCGTAGCGGGCGCAGTCCGCAACCGGCTGCTGGCGCAGGATCAGCGCGGCCGGGACAGGGATGGGCGGCAGGGCCGCGGGCTGGCGCTGGCGGGACAGGGCGTTGAGCACGACGTCGCTGCTGCACAGCCCCGCCTCCAGCGCCTCCCCGCAGGCCGCCTCCACCGCCGCAAGCCCGTCGGTCAGCGCGGCAGACAGGATCCTGACCATCTGCCGGTCGCCGTCCGGTGATCCCCTCAGCTTCTGGCACACACGTCCGAGCGCCCCCGGCAACGCCCAGTCCTTGAACGGCGCGCCGTTGCGCATCGCGCCCGGCTTGCGCGCCAGCACGGGGACATAGTGCCAGGGATTGTAGACCGTCTGGTCCCGGCCGAAGCTGCGCGTGTGCTCGGCAACGACGAGGCCGTCCTGGCGTATGGCGATGCGGTCGGCGTAGGCGTGCACCTCGACCGGGCGCCCGACCGCCTGGGACATCACCGAATACTTGTTCTTGTCGAACTGCACGAGGCAGGTCTTGGACACCGACGCTGCCTTGGCGTGGAAACCATCGAACGAGCCGGCATACGGCACGAGGCTCGGCCGCTCGGCCTCGAACGCCTCCCACACCGGGATGTCGCGGCGCTCCGGGTGCGGATGCGCCCGGGCGTAGCTGACGCAGCGGTCCAGCAGCCAGGCGTTCAGCTCCGCCAAGGTCGCGAACCGCAGGCGCGGCTTGAAGAACCGCTCGCGGACCACGTTGACCTGGTTCTCGACCTGGCCTTTCTCCCAGCCCGACGCCGGCGTGCAGGCCGTGGGCTCGACCAGGTGGTGGCTGCACATCTGCTGGAAGCGGCGGTTGAACACCCGGTCGCGGCCGATGAACACCGCGTCCACCGCGGTCGTCATGTTGTCGTAGATGCCGCGCCGACACGTGCCGCGGAAGAACGCGAACGCCCTGTCGTGCGCGTCGAACACCATCTCCTGCGTCTCGCGCGGGTAGGCCCGCAGGAACAGCATCCGACTGTGGCACAGCCGCACCTGCGCCACCTTGATCTCGGTCGTGGCGCCGCCCAGCACGACGATCTCGTGCGACCAGTCGAACTGGTAGGCCTCGCCCGGCGCAAAGCTGAGCGGCACGAAGGCGTCGCTGGACCCCGTGCCCTGCTTGCGCCGCCGCGCCTGGTCGTAGCGGCGCACCGCGTCGTAGCCGCCCTGGTAGCCCAGGCCGCGCAGGTCCTCGAAGATCCGGATCAGCCCCAGCCGCTCGCGCCGCGACAGCCGGTCATTGGCCACGAGCCGCCGCTCCAGCTCCTCCGCCCACGGACCCAGCTTGGGCCGCGGCTGCACCTCGCGCTCATACACGAAGCTCGTCTCGCCCGAGCGCAGCACCTTGCGCACCGTGTTCCGCGAAAGCCCAAGCTCCCGGGAGATCGCCTTGATCGTCTTGCCCTGGACAAGATGTGCCCGCCTGATCCGAGCAACCGTTTCCACAACCATCATCCCCCGCCACCACCCAAACTACAGGGCGGCGTCTTGCCACAGATCAGGGGGGTCACTTTTGGACGCCGATCACCCCCTCAGGGGGTCAAACTTCCACGCCGATCCACA
>JAYUGN010000001.1:0-2819 GCA_043767605.1 Gammaproteobacteria bacterium | reverse complement strand
GATCAACCCAGGAAGCCGCTGGGAGGTATCCGCCACTACACGGGCGCGCACGCCAACAGGTTGCGATTCATTCGCAAGGCGCAGGACCTCGGCTTCAGCCTTGACGAAGTCAGTGAGCTCCTCTCATTGGAGGACGGCTTGCATTGCCACGAAGTCGAGGAGATCGGAGGGCGCAAGCTCGCGGTCGTGCGTCAACGTGTGGCACAGCTGCGCAGAATCGAATCTGCACTTGCGATGCTTCTAGGCAAGTGTGACAGCAACAAGGGGAAGCTTCGGTGCCCGCTTATCGCGACGCTGGAAAGTAATCGGGAGCTGGACGGGTCGCAACGGCAATCCCACCGATCCCGCTGACCAACGCGATCGCCAGCGTGAACAGGACGTGCCCGGTGCCGGCACCGAAGGGATCACGTCGCAGCGCAAGCCGTCACAGACTGGCCGAAGGCTACTCGGCGAGTAGAGGAGCGTAGCGAGCAACGCAGCGCCTTGACGTACACACGCTCGACTTCCCTGCACCCCGGCGGAAATGCTCTATCAGTAGTCCCTGTTCCTGCGAGTAGGGAATTCGCGCGTAACTCCCTGTGACCGCTATGGCTTTGTGGTGTTGGTTGCCGGTCATGGGCCCGAAAATGAAGAAATTCCCTGTATTTTCCCTGGTTATCAGGGAACGCTGCGCCCTGATCGCGGTTCGCGAGAGACTCGTTGCACCGCCAACACAAAAATGGGGCCGCAAGGCCCCATTTTTATGGCTGCGCCGCGATTACGGCGCTAGCCGCTCGTCCACGCTGTAGTAGCTCATCGCATCACCGGATCGGCGGCGCCCACGAGGGCTCGCGCACCTCGGCGGCGGTTTTCAGGGACTGGCGCACGCGCCCGTCAGCGGACACCAGCTCGATGGCGTGGCCATCGGCGTGCGCGGTGTAGGCGACGAAGTGGCCGTCCGGCGAGAACACCGGCGCCGCGTCGGCGGGTCCCTGGCTCAGCGCCGTGCGCTCGCCGCTGTCGAGGTCCAGCAGCTCGATCGAGTCGCTGCCGTCGCTGCGCAGCACGAATACCACCGAGTGGCCGTCGGGCGAGTAGCTGGCGCGCAGCGCGGCCGGCGCGTCCGTCGCCACGAGCCGTGATTTCGCGCGGCGCATCCCCAGTTCGTAGACCTGCGGGCTGCCGCTGCGGTCGGAGGTGTACAGCACGCTCCGGCCGTCGGGCGCGTAGGCGGGCTCGGTTTCGTTGCCCGCTTCCTGCGTGAGCCGCGTTGCCACCTGGGTCCCGAGATCCACCACGTAAAGGTCCGTCGTCTGCTCGCGCTGCATCGCGAAGGCGAGGTTCGTGCCGTCCGGTGACCACGAGGGCGCGCCGATGGCGTCGGCCCCGATGAGGAGCTTGCGCGGCAGGCCGCCGGCCAGTGACTGCACCACCAGCGAGGCCTTGCCGTGCTCGAGGGCGACGTAGGCGAAGTCCTTTGCATCCGGGGACCAGCGCGGCGAGGCCAGCGGCTCGGGCGACTGCACCAGCGCGCGCGGGGCGTAGGAACCGAGGTCCACGATCTCGATGCGGAAGGCCGGCGCCTCGCCCGCGTCCCGCGCCACGTACAGCAAGCGGCCCTGCGGCACTTCGGCCGTGAGCGGCGGACTGACGAGGTACTTGGCGTCGCTGGCGCAGCTCGCGAGGACTGCGGTGCACAGGAGGGCAAGGAGCTTCATCGCGCGCAGTCTACGCCGGGCGATGCAGCGCGTAGAGCAGCAGGGGGGCGCCATTGGAGAGGATCGTGCCTTCGCGCTCGAAGCCGAGTTTTTCCAGCAAGCCGACCGAACGGTCGTTGGCGGGCAGCACGATCGCCAGCAGCTTCGACAGCTTCAGCGTGCCGAACGCGTAGGCGACCACCGCGCCTGCCGCCTCGCGCGCGTAGCCCTTGCCCCACTGATCCTCGAGCAGGGAAAAGCCGAGGTCGGGGCCGGGCAGCGTGTCGCGCTTCACCAGCCCGCACAAACCCACCGGTACGCCGTCGGTCTTGCGCTCGATCCGGTACATGCCGAAACCGTGCTCCTGGTAGGACGCCAGCGTCCTGGTGCGGATGTAGTTCTCGGCGTCGATCGTCGAGCGGACGTTGCGGTCGCCGATGTTGGCAAGCCACGAGGGCTGGTTGAGCTGGCGGTGGAAGAACTCCGCATCGCCCGGCGACAGGCGCCGCAGCGTGAGGCGCGCGGTCTCCGCGACAGTCTGTGCGGGAACGTCAGCCATTTTCCCTCG
Organism: Gammaproteobacteria bacterium; assembly: GCA_043767605.1. Classification (GTDB taxonomy): domain Bacteria; phylum Pseudomonadota; class Gammaproteobacteria; order Nevskiales; family Nevskiaceae; genus JACPFV01. Next base: position 575 of record JAYUGN010000001.1, on the reverse strand, counting down.
TCATTGAACCCGCGGAACCGGTGAGCGGCTCCAGATCACGAAGTGCTGCTTGCCCGGCGAGGCCATGGCCTCGGCGAGGGTTTCATTGTCGAGGGTGGGAAAGCGCGCGCGCAAATGATCCAGCAGGTGCGTGCGGGTGGCGGCCTCGTTCGGCACCACGCAGCTCTGGCCGGCCGCGCCGCCGAGCGCGAAATGCAGTTCCTCGCGCCACTTGCCCGCGCCCACCGCGATGACGCGGATCTCGACGATTTCGTCCCAGCGGATCTGCTGGCGCAGCAGGCCGTCCACGCGCGTGACGCCGGTGTCGTCCACCTGCACGGTTTCGCGCGGCAGGTTGCGCAGCTTCGGCCGCAGGACGATCAACGCGGCGAGGATCCAGAAGCTCACGGGCACCCAGGGCAGCGCAAAACCGAACAGCGCGGCCCAGGTGGAGTAGAGCGCCACCAGCGCGGTCAGCACGAACGCGAACCAGTTCGGCGCCTTGCGCGGCAGCGGCGTGCCGAGGCGGGAGCTCACTGCCTTCGAGCAGATTTAATGCTGCTCGGTGCTCACTCTGCCGTCGTGGGATCGATCAT